>JBCDJE010000271.1:0-6150 GCA_038748185.1 Bacteroidota bacterium | reverse complement strand
GAAAACTTTCCTAGAGAAACGCCTACTAAAAAACTTGTAATACAGAGCAATTGCTCTCCATTCATTAGGTTAATATCTATCAGATTTGCAGATTGATAATAACCTAACACAAAAATCCAAAATGGCAATGCCTGAGGATTAAGCACGCTAATTAATATACCACTTAACCATGGGGGCAACTTTTTCTTGGAGACCTTTTCAGTGTGCTGCTTTTGTTTTTTTAAGAGAAAAATGAGCCCAATAATAAAAAAAATAAAAGTTACTATAATTTTAAAAGTACTGTTCTCGAAAAGCAAGCTACTCAACATTACTCCAAATTGCAGCGCTATGAAAGATTGGAATATTTCTACAAATGCTGCTGATCCAGAAAAAATAATACCTGAGCGAATATTTCGCTGCAAAGTAGTTGCTACCACAGAAATATTAACAGGACCAACTGGAATGGTACCCATAAAGCTGGCAAACATTCCTAATGAAAAATATAATAAAAAATTTGCTTCCATCTTGCTAAATTCAATTCCTGATGAACACTTACCTCTTCCATTTTAGTTCATTTTCAATACAATCATTATCGCTACTTTAATTTCTTAAATAATTCTAAAAGGAAAAAGAGATGGTAATTATTCTATTAAAATAATAATCTTTTTAAAAGTGTTTTTGGGGGTTTAATCTTCTATCGCAAAGCATTAATGTGGTATCAGCATTGCCTTACAATCGAAATATACCTTTTACTAAAAATTAAATGCGCACATTCCTTATTAACCTACTAAATGTTTCAGGCGTCATGCTTAGATAAGAAGCTAAATATTTTTGTGGGACAAGTTGTAACAAGTGCGGACTTCGTCTTAAAAAAACTTTAAATCGTTCTTCAGCAGAACAACACTGTAATTCTATATGCCTCATACTTAAACCCAAAAGCATTTTTTCAACCATTATTCTACTCATGCGCTCAATCATGTGTGACTGCTCATAAAGGCGAATGATTTTTTCATAAGAAGTTTTTAGCAACTTACAAATAGTTAGTGTTTCGAGAAAATACATTGAGGGAACCTGATTGAAAAAGGAGTCTGGAATGCCCGATAAATCTCCTTTATAAGAGAAGCCTACTGTAAAATCTGTTTTTTCCGTATTGGTAAAAACCTCTTAATACTCCTTCCTTCACAAAGTATAGACACTTTTCTATCTCCCCTACTTCAGTAAGTATTTCATTTTTTTGAAATTGCACAGGCGTCCAAATAGCTGAAAAAAGTGCCCACTCTTTATCTGGTAAAGTATAGAAACGCTCCATTGATTTCTTGAAAAAATCCATTGCTGTAATCTTTACTTTCTTGCCGATTGGATAAGATACCCTCCAATAAACAATAAGATAATCCCGATTATCTTCTGCCAATTTACCGAATGCTGGCTAAAGCCCAGCCAACCGTAATGATCAACTACTACAGAAAATGTTAACTGCGCTGCGATAATAAGCCCAAAAAACTGCGTAGGCCCTATTTTGGGTGCAATTACAATAGCCGAAATAATAAAAATAGTACCTATTGTTCCTCCTGTCCACATCCACCAGCTTGTTTGTTGAATATTTTGCCAAGTAAACTGCTTAAAATCTGAGGCTACTACCAAATTCACTATAAAAATAAAAAGTGTACCGGTAGCAAATGAAACTAGTGCTGCTAAAAACGGGCTGCCCAAATGCAGTCGTAATTGAGTATTAGCTCCGGTTTGTATAATAACTCCCATACCTACAAGCATTGGTAATAAGATAAAAATGTATTTTATCATAAATGTAAGGCGATTTTATATTGGTTGGATTGCAAATGAAATTATGTATTAAATTCCGCTTGCTTTTTTATATGGTTAAGCACCCTAAAATGTATTTGGTGTAATATAAAATCTGACCAGATTTTCCAATAATTAGCTGGCCAAATTTTATGTCTGTACCAAGTAGTTCCTTCTAACAAGGTTCCCTCTGAAGTTTCTGTAAGTTTAAATTGCCCTTTCTCAGAAACAAAATACCCCTCAAGATGCGGTAATGATAGTTTATCATAGAAAGACCACTCTACCAAAGGAGGAGGTTGTTGTAATACAGAAAAACGGAGTAATTCAGGTGCTTTCCATTCAGTTATTGGTTCAATAAAAGGGCCTGTGGTAAAATGACATTCCCTAATAGCACCTACTCCTGTACCTTTTATAGCTGCATGAGTAGGATAAGCAACTCCAGTATGAAAAAGTAATTCTTCTGGAGGAGCAATTTCACTAAACGCCACTAATTCGTCCCATACATTTTGTGGTTTAGCATTCACCAAAACACTAGTAGTTATAGCAATTAAAGGTGATTGAGTATCAGCATATTTTTCGCCCCATATTACTAGCAATAATATTACTATCATAGGACTGAATACACTCGCAGAAATTGTTCTGGCTCTTTCTTGAATAACATACGCTACTGTTCCGCCTATCCAAGCTAAAAATATACTAAGTGGCGCACCCATTAATACACACAATAAGCCTTCTAATGCTACTACAAGAATAGCCAAGCCAAAGAAAAAAACCGATAGAAATGCTACCAGCATGCATTCTCTATAAGTTCGTTGCTGATGATAGCTATATAATAGCACTGCAGCAAAACCCGTAAAAAAAGGGACTCCTACAAATAAACCCCAACCATATTGGCCTAAAAACTGTACAGAAAAAATTGTGAACAGCAAACTAATAAAAGCAATAAAACCCACAGCTATTAATGCACTTCCAGCTTTGTTATTAGGAATAAATTCTTTGAGAAAACTGGGTTGCTTATCAGGGTTACCATTCACTTTTTTTGTACTTGGCAAAGCTGCTAAAACTAAAAAAAGTAAGAAATTAAGCATCGGGATGAAGAAAAACAAAACCAACCAAGAAGGAAGTCCGGTATCTCTTAATCGTTTTATACAGAAAACGGTACCTATCCAAATAAAGGGCAAAGAGAGCAATACTAAAACACTAAAAAATGTAATTTCATTTTCATTGAGTCCAGTAATGGCATGGTAATCTGGTTTAACAAAATAATCGATAAAGAACCAGTTTTTTCCAAAACTGAGTGCCACCAACCGATCTAGGTTATATTTAATTACAAATAATAGAATTCCCCAGAATAAATATTTTTGGCGATTAAGTGTGCCTTTCCAAGAAAAAACTTTAAGCAATGTATGCATCTTAAAAAATTGATTGAATGCTTAATTTCACAAATCGGTAAGACTTATCATAATGATTTACAGGAAAAATCACTGAATCAATTTTTCGCGCAAAATTTCATCAATTTTACAGATTCTTATTGTTACTCAACGTGGTTTTGATACTGGAATTTAGTTAGATGTGATATGAGGCAAATAATTGCTGTATATTTTGCTCAATAGTATCCTTCATAAGGAAAAAAGAACATGAAAAAAGAAACAGTATTTATTTTAGGGGGTCGTAGCGGAATGGGGCTTGCTACTGCTAGAGTCCTTTTAGATAATAACTTCAAAGTTATCATTGCAGGAAGAAATGAAGAGAAATTGATTTCCATTATAAACGAACTAGGAAAAGATAGTAGCTATGCTGTTGGTGATGCTTCAAATGCAGAGGAATTACAAAATATCTTAAGCTCTTTAGCAAAAATAGATCATATAGTAGTATCCATTTCTACAAAAGCGAATGCAAGTGGAATAAATAATACACCTGAGATAGACGCCAAACAAGCGTTCCAAAGATTTTGGATAAGTTATAACATTCTCCATTTTGCACCACAATTTTTGAAGAGAAATGGTTCTGTAACGCTAATTTCTGGGAGTAGTGGTAAAACACCTTTGAAAGGATATAGCGTTTGGGGTACTTTACATGGCAGTCTAAATGCTTTAGTAAAACAAGCTTCTATTGATGTAGCACCAATAAGAGTCAATGCTATATCATCTGGTGGAATAGGTATAAATACGGATAGACAATTGACCGAACACCGAGGACAGGTAGAAGATATTGCTAATATGATTCTTGCTGTCATTAAAAATCCAGCAGTAACATCAACTGTAATAGATGTTGACGGAGGTGAAAGAATGGGTACTTGGAATGGATAAAAACTATAAGAAATGATACAATTGAAAGGTAAAAAAATTGTGATAATAGGCGCTTCTTCCGGTATTGGAAGAGAACTAGCGAAATTATGTGTTGAAAAACAGGCCATAGTATATCTCATAAGCCGAACTGAGAAGAAGCTATTTGACTTACAAAAAGAGTTAGATGGAACAACATTTATCCACCCTATGGATATGTTAAATGAAGATTCTGTAAATGCAACTTTCAAAGAAATTGGCGAATTTGATTTTATGACAGTAACAGCAGTATCTGATGAGACCAAATTGTTTTCACCAATTAAATCGATGCCTACAGAAATGGCACAAAGGGGTATGGAAAAGTTTTGGGGAACTTTCAATTGCTGTAGAGCAGCTGCAAACTATATTTCTGAAAATGGAGCAATTGTTCTTACATCAAGTATTGCTATATATAAACCATCCAAAAATGCTTCTATGATGAATGCCGCAAGTGCAGCAGTAACTGTATTTGCTAAAGCATTTGCATTAGAAATCGCACCAACTCGTGTTAGTGTTATTGCTCCAGGTGTTGTTGGAACTGGTGTTTGGACAGAAGAAGAAAAAGAAAATTATACAGAGTGGGCTAAAAAAACTTTACCAGTTAAACATTTGGGATCCCCTCAAGAATTGGCTTATGCCTATTATTCGATTTTAACAAACCCTTATATGACTGGTGGAATAATCAATGTAGATGGTGGGTTAACACTCATATAAAAAAGAATAATGTCCTTTAATAGACTCTATTCATAAAAACTCTGAACCTTGTAATTATTTGCATAAAACAATTATCATAGTTAAGCTGATGATAACCAAATGAGACACTAGGAAGCTATAACTATAGAATTGATTTTAATATTTAATCAACATACACATCCTCAATTCTATAATATTTGAAAGATTCTGCTATATTTATGTACAAAAATGATTGGTAAGAAGTGTAGTGGCTCAGTGATTGGTGTTTTTTCTGTCTGAAGTTTCATTCGCCAACAATTTTTTAAATCCCTCAAATAAAAAAATGTCACTAACTTTCTTCAGTCTTAAACTGATTTTTTACTGTTCAAAGCTAAAAATAAGCTATTAACTAAGCCTTGAAATGAACCAATGATTGATAATAATATTTTTGGTGCACACTATTTTAATACAAAAGATATTGCAATGTTCGAATGTGATACAGATCAATTGTATTATTTTAAATCATATATTGGTTATCATATAATTGAAATACAAAAAGGAGATTGTGTTTACTATTTCGATGATTCTTTGGAAAATGCTATAGTTGTAAAGGGTCCTAATATGGTAAAATCCAAACATCTAGCCACAGTAATTAGGGGCTATATGCATCATGATAGTCAAACTCAGTTAAGTGGTGTTACCACCCTCCCTTACGTTAATGGATGTTCAACAAAACAACTTTTCCCCCCACTTCGCATTGGAGACCCAACCTTGCAATATTTAAAAATACCTCCTTATAGCAAAGAACAAGAACATCACATTCATTCTACGTTTAGAGTAGTACTAATTTTAAAAGGGAAAGGAAAAAGTATTGTAGGGCTCTCCAATAAGAATATCACTACCGAATTATCCTCCGGTTCTGTAATTATTTTAGAACCTATGTGTCCACATCACTTTGAAACAGATACCGAAGAATACTTAATCGCATTACCACTACATGTATTTTCCTCAGTTGGACCACAAGAAAAAAACCATCCGATGTTTAATGGAACAGTAATGATTTAAAATGACAGATAGCGATTTTAATAACACTATAAAAACATTTCTAAAAGATTTTAATGAAATGTGTAGAGCCGATCGGAAAGATTTCTTAATACGCGAAAAGTTAGTTACTTACGAACATAGCACCAGAACGCAAAGATATGAGGTAACATACAGAGTAAGATCAAAATCAAACATATGGTTTATTGAAGCAGTTACTGACGGCTTTTGGATTTTCAAAAAGCGTTTTCCATTAATCAGAATTACTAGAAATAAAGATATGGTAGATATTACAGGGGTACATACCGGATCTATTAGAAATTTTAAACAAGAAGAG
>JBCDJE010000270.1:0-6204 GCA_038748185.1 Bacteroidota bacterium | reverse complement strand
ATTTAAAGCGCACTGCCCAAAAATACTTCAATTTTGAAAACTACATTCAGGCAGTACTTTATCCCGAGGAATAGATTTCTCTTTCTAATGCTATCATTGTAATATAAAAAAGGTTAGTCTTTCAACCAACCTCGTTCTCGAAGAGTTTTGCAACCAAAACTAAAATAAAATCTAATTAGCTTTAGCTACCTTCAAATTAATTATTACATCCTCTAGCTCTATAGCTACTGCATCAGCTACTTTTTCCGAGAAGTTCAAGCTAAGGGCTTGTGTTTCTTCACAGATGTAAGCTTTGTGTGTGTTAAAAGCTTCTGCTGCCAATTTGCTATCGTCAGAATGATTGCTTTGTACAGTGATAGCAATTTTATCTTGCACTTCCAATCCCATATCTTTTCTGATATTTTGAACACGATTGACTACTTCCCGCGCAATGCCTTCTTTGCGAAGCACTTCAGAAATAGTAATATCTAATGCTACAGTTAAACCATTATCGCGAGCAACCAACCAACCTGGAATATCTTCTGATGTGATTTCCACATCTTCAGGCGTTAACATAATAATCTGCCCTTCTATTTGCAATGAAAAACCTTGCTCTTTCTCCAATTTAGTAATATCCGGTTGTTCGAATTTGGCAATAGCAGCGGAAATGTGGCGCATAAGTTTACCATATTGCTGCCCAAGCTTCTTAAAATTAGGTTTTATCTTTTTTACTAATACACCTGATGAATCATCAATGTATTCAATTTCTTTGATGTTCACTTCTGCATTAATGATATCCTCCACCGCTTTAATTTGCCTTGTCACTTTCTCATTTAGATCAGGAATGAGGATTTTAGAAAGCGGTTGCCTCACTTTAATAGACTCTTTTCTTCTAAGTGAGTGCACTAGTGAAGAAATTTTTTGAGCCAATTCCATCCTTTCTTCTAAATCTTTATCTATTACAGCAGTATCTATTTCTGGAAAGTTACTCAGATGCACAGATTCAGTTTGGTCTTTTCCTGAAACATTATTCAAATCTTTAAATAAACTATCGGCATAAAAAGGTGCAAATGGACTCATTAATCTTGAAATAGTATCGAGACAAGTATACAACGTCTGATAAGCCGCCATTTTATCGCGATTGTATTCCCCTTTCCAAAAGCGTTTTCTGTTTTGACGAACATACCAATTACTTAAATCGTCAATAGTGAAGCTTTCTATTGCTCTCGCTGCACGGGTAGATTCATAATCGTCCATAGCAGCTTTTACTTCCTCGATTAAAGTATTGAGTTTGGAAATAATCCATTGATCGCTTTCTGTTCTTTCAGCCACAGGGACAGCAGCTTCTTCAAATTTGAAACTATCCAAATTGGCATACAAGGCAAAGAAAGAATAGGTGTTATAAAGTGTTCCGAAGAATTTTCTTTGCACTTCCTTTACTCCATCTAAGCTAAATTTTAAATTATCCCAAGGCTGTGCATTGGTAATCATGTACCAACGTGTAGCATCAGCACTGTAAGTATCAATGGTTTTAAAAGGATCAATTACATTGCCTAGTCTTTTCGACATTTTTGCCCCACTAGCATCAAGCAGTAAACCTGTAGAAACTACATTTTTAAATGAAATATCGCTTTGTGGATATTCCAACATCACCGCTAAGGCATGTAAAGTAAAAAACCAACCACGTGTTTGATCAACTCCTTCTGAAATAAAATCAGCAGGAAAGCTTTTTTCAAAAATTTCCTTGTTTTCAAAAGGGTAATGCCACTGGGCATAAGGCATCGCTCCACTATCAAACCAAACATCTATCAGGTCACTTTCTCTATGCATAGGTTGCCCTTTTTCACTCACTAAAATTATCTCATCTACATAAGGTCTATGTAAATCAAAATCTGGCGCAAGTTTTCCATCCTTGGTTACTTTTGAATCTGCTGGCATTACTCCCGCTTTCACTGCTTTCTGCACTGCTTCATCAAGTTCAGCGATAGAACCAATACATATTTCTTCTTTATTATCTTCTGTCCGCCAAACCGGTAAAGGTGTTCCCCAAAACCTTGATCGCGATAGGTTCCAATCCACTAAATTTTCAAGCCAATTACCAAATCGACCTGTTCCGGTAGCCTCTGGTTTCCAGTTAATGGTTTTATTAGCAGCTACAAGTTTATCTTTATAAGCAGTCGTTTTGATAAACCAAGAATCTAATGGATAATACAAAACTGGTTTATCTGTTCGCCAACAATGCGGATAATTATGTTCATACTTTTCTACCTTAAAAGCTCTATTGGCCTCTTTCAATTTTATAGAAAGTAAAACATCTGTCGATTTGTAATTAGGGTCTGCCAATGTTTCATCGTCTTCATATTCCGCCTTTACATACCTCAAAGGGAAATCGGTTACTTCTTTTACAAATCTACCTTGTTTATCAACCAAAGGCATAGGATTATCATTTTCATCTTTCACCAAAATAGCCGAGATATTGGCTTTTTGTGCTACACGAAAGTCATCAGCACCAAAAGTAGGTGCAATGTGTACTATACCTGTGCCATCTTCAGTACTAACAAAATCACCGGAAATTATCCTAAAAGCATCCCCATCTGGTTGTACATAGGGGAATAACTGTTCATACTTCGCCCCACATAAATCCCTACCGGTAAACTCCGCTGTTATTTGAAAAGGAATTATCTTATCACCGGATTGGTAACTACCAAAATCTGCTTTTTTCTGTTTTTCGGTGAAATAAGCCGCTATCCTATCTTTGGCTAAGATCACCTCAATAGGTTTGAAAGTATACGGGTTAAACGTCTTGATGCGGTTATAAATAATTTTTTCTCCCACAGCTAAAGCCGCATTTGAAGGCAAAGTCCAAGGCGTAGTTGTCCATGCTAAGATAAAGACCTCATCATTCGTTCCTTCAAACAAATGAGAGGACGCATTATTTTTTATTACCTTAAACTGAGCAGTAGCAGAAGTGTCCTTCACATTTCTGTAAGCTCCTGGCTGATTGAGTTCATGCGAACTCAAACCTGTTCCGGCCTTAGGTGAGTAAGGTTGTATGGTGTAGCCTTTATACAAAAGCCCTTTGTTGTACAGTCTTTTCAGCAAGTGCCACAAAGTTTCCATATACTTTCGATCAAACGTAATATATGGATCATTCAAATCAACCCAATAACCCATCTTGTGTGTTAAATCATCCCAAACACCCTTAAATTTCATCACTGCTTCCTTACAGCGTTGGTTATATTCTTCCACACTAATTTTTTTACCAATATCCTCTTTGGTAATCCCTAGGTCTTTTTCTACTTTTAGCTCCACTGGCAAGCCGTGTGTGTCCCAACCACCTTTTCTTTTTACCTGATAGCCTCTCAATGTTTTGTAACGACAATACATATCTTTAATAGTTCTCGCCATCACATGGTGAATACCAGGCATTCCATTCGCAGAGGGTGGTCCTTCATAAAAGGTAAAAGAGGGCTTGCCTTCCCTACTACTTACAGATTTTTCAAAAATCTTATTCTCATCCCAAAACTTCAACATTTCTTGCCCTGTCTTTACCAGATCAATTTGTTGATATTCTTTGTATTGCGCCATAATTTGCTCCTGTGTTACTGCTAAAACAAAATGAATTAGCAGAATACTAATTCCTTTTTACAATTAATTTTACTTAAAAATATACTACAAGCGATATTGTAGTAACTGCTTGATAATGAAATAAATAGTTTTCTTATAAAAAAGCCTATTCATAAAAAGCTAAAATTACTAGCTTGCTTTTACTGAATTCTGAAATAAAAGGTAAAATTAATAATTTTTATACTGAAAATGGGGTTTAGCGTTATGATGTAGGGTTTCCGTACCAAAATTAGTCAGCTGTTAGTATCTGAATTAGATAATCTATTTTTCTAGCAGCCTTTTTTCTTTTTCTCTTCATACTGATATTACTTGAATCTTTCTTTAAAATATTAATAGACCATTTTCTTACTATATGTAGGTTGGCTGGCGCAAGGTCTTTTCTTACTTTTGAATCATCTTCTTTGAATGTAAAGTCTAACTGCCACAAGGTCGCTTGGCGATGCAACCTATTCTCGATACGCCAATGGTTACGAATATATTTTGCAGCTAACTCAGGAGTCAAATGTTTGATACTACTCAAATAGAAGACAGCACTCTGTTCCTCTTTCTTATTGGGTAGGTATCGTATACTATCTAGTTTTATTACTGATTCCACTCCTTCCCATTGGTTTAAATCATCAATAAAACGTAGGTCATCAATAACAGCAACTTTCCTATGTTCCCCTCTGCCATGTTCTTTATTGATAGATGTCGTGGAATTGGCATGTGTCCCATAGCGGTCAAACTCGGCTTTTACCTGCTCACATAATGTTTTTTGATTTCCTTTTAGAGCAATTACATAATCAGCTTTTTTGGAAACTATTTTTTCAATGATCTCTTTTTGGCAAGCAATTGCATCAATGGTAATGATACTCCCCTTGCAGTCTACGCCCTCCAGTAATTTGGGGATTGCCGTAATTTCATTACTTTTTTTGGCTACTTGCTCCTGTCCAAAACTTAATCCAAAATCATCGACCCAAAGATTAACCATTTGAATCTCTGCTTTTTTTTTACCTGATCTAATGGTACCACGCAATTCTTTACCATCAATACAAACATGTTTGCCGTTTAAGCTAAGTGCTTTATAGCAAGCTTGGTAACACGCTTCAAGTTCTTTAGGATTGATATAACGCATTACACGTTCCAGCGTATCCTCAGAGGGTATACCATTGAGAAATTGAAAACCTAACTTTTGCCGTAGTGCTTTTATGTTATCTAATCCATAATCGACTATTTCTGAAAAATCGTTACAGTCCGCTAGACTTCCCACTAAAATCAAACCTAATATATCGGATAACCCATGCTTACATCTGCCGAGTTCTCTGAAATCTTGTACTTCATCAAAAAAATAGCTTATCTTCATTTGACGAAGTTAGTTATTTAAAAAGTCTCCTAGTTTGGTGCGGAAACCCTAGTTATGATGTGTTTATTTAGAAAACAAGCTTTTTTTCTCAATAGATAAGTACATTGCTTTTTGAATTAATTAAGATTGTAATTTTTTGATCTGGTGATTATGGAAAGAATGTTGGTATTTATTTTTTCTCTTTGCTTAATTTCTTTACAACTGAGAGCTCAATCTGAAACAATTGTTTGGCAAAAAGGTCAAAAACTGAATTGGTCAGATTTTAAAGGAACTCCTGAGGGAAAGATTTATGAAGCTGCAAGAAGCGAATTTAAAGTTGAGTTTAAATATTCCGGATCATCAGATAATGGGGAACTGGTTTTTCAATTTGATGTGAGTGCACTGTTCATTCCTAAAGCATCTTGGTATGTGGCTGATAAAGTATCGAATGAATTATTAATGCATGAGCAGTTACATTTTGATATAACTGAATTGTACGCACGTAAAATGCGGCAAAGATTTCAAACTGCACCCATCAGCAAAGAAAATTATAAAGCTGATATAAAAGCCATTTATGGAAAGGTAATGGATGAGCTAAAAGCTTACAGGAAACAATATAACAATGATACGTTGTTTGGTGCTAATCTTAACAAACAGCTACAATGGAATAGCAAAGTTCATAAGGAAATGGGGGATTTGGAAAAATTTGTGAAGTAAGGATTTGTAAGTATCAATCTTTTGAATGGGTTTTCCTCTTAAAAGCAGAAAACTAACTATAGATGCGAATTGAGTTTAAGCACTATTAGAGAGCATCAAAGATATTATCTTTATAAGAACTTTGAGTTTTAATCTTATAAATGGATTGCTAAATAACGATTTCTATTGTTTAAGCAGATACTCTAATACAGTTTTTAGTATTTCCAGCTTTTTCTGATATAAGCAAAAAATCAGAAAAATATATCTCCTGATAAGGATAACGTATCAATGGTTATCCAAATAATGATTTTACTTTAAATTTTAAATAAAAAGCCTGAGTACATGACAAAAAACTGGGGCTAATCATCCAGAGTTTATTTTTGAGTTTCCACACTTAAAAACAGCTCATATGAAAAGCCCTGATAAAAGTAATGAATTGCATTCAATATTGAAGCAGGAACTTGGCGGAAACCTAGCCCGCATCACGCTTTTAAGCTTCCTGATTTCCTCCATCCTCAAAGTAAGGAGTGTCAGCTTCAAACGCCTTGCAACAGGCTACCACAATGGGGCAAAGCTTACCT
>JBCDJE010000269.1:0-6207 GCA_038748185.1 Bacteroidota bacterium | reverse complement strand
CAACTCGTTACGCTGAACTTCCTAATTGAAACGGATAGTGGATTACATGTTATAGATTATGACAAATATGGCCTCTGGGAAATACGACTAAAGCGATTTTATTTTTCGAATTTTTATGGCTCTTCTGAGCCAAATTCCCCTCAAGGAAATGTTAGTCCTAATCTTGACAGGTTTAAAAAAAATAATACAATTTTTTTTAAACGTTTGTATGAAATAGTTTCTAAAGAAACTAGCCAGGTTAAGAGGATATACTTGGCTTTAGATCATCTGTCAAAAGAGGGTGTGTTCGTTTCTAGAAGGAATATTGGTTATTTCGATCCTGATAGTAAAAGATTTAAAATTCTCTGATGTTGAATAAAATTAACGCCTTCGTCAATTCGATATTTCAGGATATTTCTGATCCCTATATCCCGCTACTCAGAATATTCTTAGTGTTAATTAGTATGAAAGAAACGCTTACTTCTATTGCTAAGTTTCGCGCATATTTCAGTAGTTCTGGCTTCTTTTATCGAGATGATTTTTTGAGTAACTTCTTAGCTCCCTTTTTACAGAGTAATATAGACTTTATATACTATGGCTGTTGTTTATTTGGAATGATGGCGGTCGTAGGTCTTTTTAGTAGGATATCATTGGCCTTATATTCATTGATTTATTTTGCGTCCTTATATTTTGACGTTAACATGGGAATATATAATCATGAAGCAGGTTTAACGGCACAAATTTTATTTATTTTGGTCTTTTCACCTGGTTTGATAAATATATCACTTGATAATCTATTGTGGAAAAAAATACCCATTCGCTCCTTCTTTACCATCTCTCCATATAATAATTGGAGTGTTCGGCTTGTTCTTATACTCATTGCTATTGGATATTTCACCGCTGGAATTTCTAAGGTGCGGTATGGAGGTATAGATTGGCTTGATGGTGAGACACTATCCTACTACCTTTCAGGGAAGGCTTCTCACAGAAATGAGGTAGCTCAAAAGTTTATTTTATCCGAATCACCCGACTGGAAAAAGGAGTTTTCTATTGATGCCTACACCTATGGCAATTTCCAGTCCAATGAAAAACTATTCAGTTTTGCGAAGTATGTTTCAGAGCAGAAACCCATTATGGTTATTCTCTCTGTATTTACAGTACTTTTTGAAATCTTGGCGATGGTCATATTATTTTCAAAACCCTTAAAAAACCTTGTATTCATTATGGCTATTGGCTTTCATTTTTCTATTAGAATATTTATGGGACTTGGTTTTTTGGATTATCAAATAATCTGTCTGAGCCTAATCGACTGGAAATATCTCTACCAGAATTGTATGGTTTTAGTTAGGCGTTTTACCTGATGAAATCATCTGGCTTTCTAAACGATATACACTACTTCAGAGGTTTATCTATAGTCCTGATTGCATCGAGTCATTTGTTATTCACTGACGTTAATTCAATTTTTTACAAAGTAGTTAGTGCAGTATTTCTAAATTCAACTATGTTTTTTGCCTTCATTTCAGGGTTTCTATTTCAGTATTTGTTGAAATCATACAAGTACCCTGATTATTTAAAGAGGAAGTTTTTTTTTGTCATTCTACCATATATACTAATATCGATTCCGGCAATTGTTTTACGTTTTAAAACCGGACCGTCTTACCTGGCTTTGCTGAATAATCCAAATTTGGATTCTTATAATTCCTGGCAACAGATTATATATTATTACCTTACTGGTGCTCATCAGTTGCCTCTTTGGTATCTGCCAATGGTAACGATTTTCTTTTTTCTTGCCCCTTTATTCAAATACTTGGACGATCATCCTAAGTTATACTGGTCTTTGCCTTTTTGTTTCATTATAACCCTATTACTTCCCAGAGGGGATTTGTCTCAGCTGAATAATATTCCAAGGATGTTTGGACATTTTTTGTTCATTTATATTTTTGGAATGTTTGTCAGTCGTTATAAACCCTTAGTCCAACGATTTACTAGAAGGAATTTAACACTTATTATCATTTTACTTTCATTCTTCTTTTTCCTTAGTATTTTTGATGGATTCTATCGTCACCAGATTATCTTTATTCAAAAGTTTTTGGCAATATTAGTTG
This sequence comes from Bacteroidota bacterium, assembly GCA_038748185.1. Taxonomy (GTDB): domain Bacteria; phylum Bacteroidota; class Bacteroidia; order Cytophagales; family Flammeovirgaceae; genus Chondrinema. Next base: position 4,123 of record JBCDJE010000269.1, on the reverse strand, counting down.
TTTTATTCTTTCTACAGTCTGTGAAAGGGAAGACGTTGAAAGCCGGTTTCAATCAACTTGCAATCACAAGTTTCGGCATCTATTTTATTCACTTTTATGTGATTCAAGCGTTCAGGAAAATTTCATCGTACTTTGGGTTTTCAGAATACCCTGCAAACCAACTAATTTGGTTTTTTCAGCTAATATTGGTGCTTATTGTATCATACATATTTGTAGTTTTAACTAGATCAATCTTTAAAAAATCTAGTCGTTATCTAATTGGAAGTTAATAATGCTGAAGTTTTTAAATAACAGTATTAAAGAGTCCGTCATTACTAAATTAGAATGGACGCTAATAATTATTGTAGCGATAGTACCTGTTTTTTTTACACTTCCGTATCGCGATAACATTTATCTGAGCTGGGAAGGTGCATATCGATTATACCTTGGACAAGTTCCGTTTCGAGATTTTGGCCTGCCAATGGGTTATGGTTATTGGATAATTCCTGCCTTATTCTTTAAAATTTTCGGTCCATATTTACATAGTCTGATTAAGGCACAGGTACTTATTAATATTGTCTCAGGCCTAGCATTTAGGTCAGTCCTAAAGTCGCTCCACGTAGAACCCGGTACCAGGTTGTTGTCAGTTTTTCTATATGTTATATCTTTTTCATTTTTAAACTTTTGGCCATGGTATAATCATACGGTTATAGTTTATGAATTCATTGGAATAGCCTTTTTACTAGCTAGTTTTCAAAAGGAGCAATGGAAAAGTTATTTGTATGTTTTCATTTCAACATTTTTTTTATTCCTTTCCTTCTTTACAAAGCAGGACGGAGGTGCTTTTGCAGTAATGTCAGGCCTGTTATTGGTAGGGTATTATTCATTTTTACATAAAGATATAAGGATAATTTTGTCTTTTTGTATTAGCCTTGGCCTTGTCACGTTGATATTTATTTTACCGCTATTACCACATGATTTTTCGTATTGGTTTAATTATGGACAACCTCCTCACAATTCAAGAGTCAATTTGGCAGATATTTCTCATGAAGTGTTTGGGGCTTCAGAATTTCTGAAATTGTACGTATTACTAGTAGCTGTGGTCAGCTTTAATAAACTGAAAAGTTTAAAAAAATTCTTAAGTAATGAAAAACAGACTTTATTCTTTTTAACCACCTCGCTTATACTATTTCAAGCCTTTATACTACAAGTTACAAGTTATATACCGCGTGAAGCAAATATCTATTTTCATTCATTCGCATTTGCTTACATAATATCAAACCTTCCCTTTAAAATTGATTTCACGAAGTTAAAGTATATTGGGATATCAGCTATTTTAATATTTTTCTGGTGGTCTGGAGCATATTGGAAATATACAAACCGTATGTTGAAGGCGGTTTTACCGGTCCAAGAGGTTGATAATACCAATAAGGTTGGGATTAAGTCTTTTACAATTAACAGAGATACTACAGCTATTGACATTTCGAAATGGATTCCGGGGCAATGGAAAGAGTTTAGGAAAATCAAAATGCCTAAAAGTGCTATCGAATCAATAACAAAACTCCAGAATCATGCTCTATTCAATACTGAACGTAAGCCTAAAGTACTGAATATGAGTGAATATACACCATTAGCCAGCCTTTTAGGTTACGAACTAGAAACAAATCAGCCGCTATGGTATCACTTAAATGTAGCGATGTTTGAAAGGGAGCTTCTTTTTTTTGAAGAGAAAATAAATAAAGGCTATTATGACATAGTGCTTTTTGAAGTAATCCCTGATCTCAATAATTTCTATCCATTCAAGATTAGGGAAGTATTACAGGAGAAATATCAACTAATAGATCAATTTCAGGCTCCAAGGGATAAGAAATATGAACTTGTAGAAGTATATCTTAAAAGAGGAACGTAATATGAAGGATAAGATAACAAACTGGAGTAAATATCCTATCGTAGAAGCGGACATCTTTAACTACAAGTTTGAGAATCAACTCAAACCTATACTTATTAAAAGTGAAGGTGTCATTGTTCGTGGTAACGGACGATGCTACGGCGATGCTTCATTAAATAATAACATTATTTCATCTCTTAGTTTCAATAGAATTATTGATTTGGATGAGAAAGAAGGCATTATTAACTGTCAAGCAGGAGTGACACTTGACAAATTACTTGAAGTTTTGGTGCCAAAAGGCTGGTTTCTTCCAGTTACTCCAGGTACTAAATTCATTTCGATAGGTGGAGCCGTGGCCTCTGATGTACATGGTAAAAACCACCATAAAGAAGGTTCATTCTCTCAATATATTATTGACATGAGAGTAATGACCCATGCCGGTGAGATATTGCATTGTGGTCCTTCAAATAATCAGGATTTATTTCAATGTACAATAGGAGGTATGGGGCTAACAGGAATTATCCTAGATGTTAAATTCAAACTTAAAAGGATCGAAAGTTCTTTTATAAAGTTCAGAAATATAAAGGCCAAAAACCTGGGCGAAGCGATTAAGCTATTTGAGGAGAATAAACACTATACCTATTCCGTAGCCTGGATTGATTGTTTTCAAAAAGGTGAGAATCTAGGGCGTAGTATTTTAATGCTGGGTGAACATGCAAGTATAAATGACCTTCCTGCTTCATTGAGAAAGAAACCTCTTAAACTACCATCTGATCGCAAGATCAAATTTCCGTTTAATCTACCGGGCTTCGTTCTTAATTCGTTTTCAATAAAAAGCTTCAATTTCCTTTACTACAGGAAACAGCAAAAGAAGATTGTAGATGGATTTGTTAATTATGACAAATTTTTCTACCCGCTGGATTCGATTTTAGATTGGAATAATATGTATGGAAAGCGCGGTTTTGTACAATATCAATTTGTATTACCGTTAGAAACTAGTGCAGAAGGCTTGCAGCAAATATTGGAAGAAATTCGCACTATGGGTATGGGCTCATTCTTGGCTGTTTTAAAGCTTTTTGGTGTTCAAAACGATCTAATCTCCTTTCCTATGGAAGGATATACATTGGCTCTTGATTTTCCTATTCGAAAAGGACTGTTTGAATTCTTGGAAAAGTTAGACAAATTGGTCATTAAATATGGAGGCCGTATTTACCTAACCAAGGACGCAAGAATGAGAGAAAATACGTTCTGGAAAACCTATCCTAACGCTGTAAAATTTGTTCAAGGCATTAAGAAATATAACCCCAATTTTAAATTCGAATCATTACTTTCGAAGCGCCTTGCCCTTACTAAATGAAAAGCATATTATTATTAGGAGCCAGTTCAGATATAGCCATGTCGATGGCAGAGGTCTACGCGAAAAAGGGTTATAACATATTGCTCGCTGCACGTTCGGCTAATCGACTAAGGCCGTTTTCCAATGATCTTGCTATTAGAAATGAGATTCAATCCTATCTATATGAGTTTGATGCTTTAGATTATGGAAGTCATGATAAACTAATACAGCAATTAGAATATATTCCAACTATTACTGCGGTTGTCTTTGGTTATTTAGGTGATCAACGTGTTGGTGAAGAGGAATGGAGTGAGTGTACTAAGATACTGGAGACTAATTATTTGGCGGCTGTTTCTATAACCAATAACATGGCAAAAATTTATGAAAGGAGGGGAGAGGGTACAATAATAGGAATAAGTTCTGTTGCAGGAGATCGTGGTAGGCAAAGCAATTATCTTTATGGCAGTGCAAAAGCCGGATTCAGCGCCTACCTCGCAGGATTAAGGAATAGACTTTTTTCAAAAGGTGTACATGTGCTTACGGTAAAGCCCGGTTTTGTAGCTACCCAAATGACGGCTCATCTTGATCTTCCTGAAAAGTTGACATCCAGTCCTGAAAAGGTGGCAAATACTATTTATAAAGCCGCGCTCAAAAAAAAGAATGTTCTTTACGTATCTTCAATTTGGCTTTTTATCATGACAGTAATCAGGTTAATTCCGGAGCCAATATTTAAGCGACTTAAGATGTAGGTAATATTCTTTTATCCCGTTTGGTTATTGGGTATAATGCTCAAAAATAGTTGGTAATATTTCTGTAAGTATCTGATTAACAGAGTTATAGAGAAGGTTTGCAGAAAGGGGTTTCTGCAAACCTTCTTTGTTTATGAAAAAGTCAAAAAAAACGATGTTGGGCATGCGGTT
>JBCDJE010000268.1:0-6211 GCA_038748185.1 Bacteroidota bacterium | reverse complement strand
CTTCAAAAAAGTAATACAATTAATGAAAAGTAAATCTAAATAAAGGTTCTTACGTGGCATCTCTAACCAGATGCTTATATTTTTCGAATAAACTTTCAATAATTTCTAAAAGTTTAAATATGTTGGTAAATAAAAAATTGCTTATTGATGAAAATTGCCCAATGTGTAAACTCTATGGTACAGGGTTTACTAAGTTGAAACTAGTTGATGAGCATACTGTAAGCCCATATCAGAAGATGCCTGAAAATGATTGTGCTTATATTGATATGCAAAGGGCAAAAAACGAAATTGCTTTGTACGATACAAACTCTAAAGAAACAGTATATGGTATAGATGCTATGATAGCGATTATTTCACAACAAAATAAAGCTTTTAAGAAGCTATTAAAATTACTCCGACCGATTTTGCTTATCATCTATAAGTTTATTTCCTACAATCGAAAAGTGATTTACCCAGCAAAGATGAAAGATAATGAGCGTGATTGTACACCAGACTTTCACCTTACCTATAGGTGGGTCTACATTTTGACAGTAGCACTTTTCACTGGTTGGGTGCTACACGAATATATAGGACAGATTTATTTAGCTTTCGGGCTTACAAATAGTTGGCAACAAGAAGTTATGGTATGCTTTGGGCAAATTTTATGGCAATCTCTGGCTATTTATTTTTTGAATAGAAAGCATACTATAGAGTATTTAGGAAATATGTCAACAGTTTCTTTGCTTGGAAGTCTGCTCCTTTTACCCCCACTCCTTATACAACTCTATAGCGGAGTACATGTCTTATACTTGCTTATATGTTTTATGGTAGTAGTTTCTTTAATGCTATTGGAACATATAAGAAGATGTAAATTAAAAAATTTCCCTGCAGCACTTTCTGTTTCATGGGTGCTTTACAGGACATTTGTATTAGTTATTATTTTTCCAACTGTACTTTAAATATGAGACACATAGTTATAGCCGGAGGGAGTGGTTTTTTAGGACAGTCTCTCGCTTCATACTTTGAGAAAGAAGGAGACAAGGTAACTATTTTAAGTCGCAAACCTCATAATGGACAAACTTATTGGGATGGTAAACAACTTGGCAGTTGGGTAGAAACACTTGAAGGAGCAGATGTGCTCATCAACTTAGCTGGTAAATCGGTTGATTGTAGGTATGGGGCAAAAAATAGACAGTACATTCTTAACTCTCGTCTTGAAAGTACTACAATATTACAAGAGGCAATGGAAAGCTGTTCGAATCCACCTGAAGTCTGGTTAAATGCCAGTAGTGCTACCATATACATACACGCTGAATCACAACTTATGACAGAAGACACGGGAGTTTGTGGAGATGATTTTTCTATGAGCGTTTGTAAAAAATGGGAAGCTACTTTTTTTAGCAAAGAGTTAGAAAATGTGAGAAAAGTTGCATTAAGAACTTCTATTGTATTAGGCAATGAAGGTGGTGCCTTTCCAAAAATGAAGTGGCTTACTCGATTGGGTTTTGGTGGTAGACAAGGTAATGGACAGCAATTAGTTAGTTGGCTTCATATTATTGATTTCTGCCGAGCAATAGCATTTGTTATAACCAACCTTCAGATTGAAGGAGTGATTAATGTTACTGCACCTAATCCGGTAAGTAATAAAGTATTTATGAAATACTTACAAAATACTTTAAAAATACCCTTTGGCATTTTCCAACCACGAATTGTACTTGAAGTAGGTGCTTTTTTATTAGGAACAGAAACCGAGTTACTACTTAAAAGTAGGAATGTGTATCCTGAAAAACTTCATAGCAATAACTTTGAATTTATGTATCCTACTTTGCCAACAGCATTTGCTCAACTTTGCTTATAGTTTAAAAAAAGCCTTCTGATATTTTTCAGAAGGCTTAGGGTGTTTGTTCTATGTATTAGTTAATTTGGAATTTGGTTCAAGCTTTTTCAGCAACAACACTTATCTCTCCTTCATCTTCTACTACTACAGATTTTGATTTCTCTTTTAATTTATCAATGATAAATGGTAGCGCCCCACTTGCTATTAAAATAAAACCAGTTGCCAATAAGTTGAGTGGGCTTACAAAAAATGCCCCACCTACAGAGCAGATAGTTAAAATAATAATAGTTGAAAATGGAAGTGAAAAAGCTAGTACAGCTAGTGCTAGATCACGATCGAAAGTATGTCCACCTTCAGGAGTACTGGCATCTTCTAAAGAACTTACTGCAGAAATATGAGCGAAAGGCCAAAAACTGGCTGAGCTTTGTGGAAATGCAACTGCTAACAGTAATACAGCAGCTGGCGTTGCTTCTGGTAATACAAATATTAATCCCGCACTTGCAGCAAATGCTATCCCTGATCTCCATACTAATAAACTCAAGATTGTTTTGAGTTGTCCGCGCTGTACTCTTACAGCTAAACCGATAAACAATAATATAAGAGGGGTCATCATAGCACTTAATCTACCCGCAGCATTTTGTAAGAAGTAGGGCAAAGAATCTAAGTTTAATCCAAGACTTAGAAGAAGTAATGCAGTGATAATGACCATATTAACCGGCTCACGAACTAAAGAGAGCGCAAGTGATTTCAACTTCTCGTTATTAGAAACAGTGGTTTTACCTGATTGTCGCTTATAAAACCAGCTCATTGCTAGCATATACAGTATTATCAATACAAATATCTTATTACCCACATCAGCTAAAGCTGCCCAAGCAAACATATCTTCTCCTAAATACTCTAATACATAGGGAAAGCAAGAAAGACCTGGAGCAAGTGATGGAAGCAACATGGTTAATGTTCTATTGGTAGAGGAGTCTTTCTCAATACCAAAAACAGGTAACATGTAACTTGTTGCAAGCACCATAATAAAGTTAAATGCGAGCGCTAATATGGGTAAATAAAGTAAACTAAGCTCAATTTTAATATTGAGCAAAGCAACAAAAATCATAGCTGGAAGCGCTACACTCAATATTAATAGCTTTATGCCTCCAACTTGTTCTTTAGCTGGTAATTTTTTTCTTAATACATATCCTAAAGCGATTAAGAATAGGAATGCAATAGTTTTTTGGAGTGCAAGATTCAGATTAGGGGTTTTATCAAAAAAATAAAATAACAGGGACAGAAAGAATACTTCCCTGCCAATTGGTAGTGTACATTTTCAAATTTAGAAATGTGAATTATCCGACTGCTTGCTCAAAAGCTTGGGCGAAGATTTTCATTTCTTCCATAGTTCCCATACTTACTCTACACCATGTTTTATCCCAAAACTTATAAACTTTTACCGCAACTTTTTGGTCATACATTTTTTGTAAGTATGTATCTCCATCCATTTCTAGTGGAAACATTACAAAATTGGTTTGTGAAGGCATATACGTGATACCTTTTGATTTGAGCATATCAAATGTGAATTTCCTAGACTCAGCAATTTTACTTTTACTCATTTCTAAGAAATCTTTGTCATCCATACTAGCAGAAGCCGCTGCGATAGAAGGACCTGTAATACCCATGCCACCTCTTGTTATTTTCTGAATACTTTTTAAAGTATCTTCAAGGCCAACGATATAGCCAACTCTAATACCTGCCATACCATGTATCTTAGAAAATGTTCTTGATACAATTACATTTTTGCCTTTGGCAACCAAAGAAACCATACTAGCATCAAGACCTTTATCTGCTAATTCTAAATAAGCCTCATCAACAAATACCAACACTTTATCAGAAATTCTTTCTACAAATTTGTAGAGCTCCTTGTCATCGGTAATGGTACCTGTTGGGTTATTCGGATTAGTAATATAAACTACTTTAGTATCTTTGTCTATAGCAGCTTCCATTTTCTTTAAATCGTGTTGGTAATCATCTAATAATTTGACTGCCTTCCATTTACCATTTACAGACTTTGCAACATTGACTAGCGACATATAAGCAGGATCACCTGATACGATATTACCACCTCCCATAAAAGAAACAAGCGCTGTTTTTTCTAAAAGATCAGAAGAACCAGGTCCCATCATAATATTATCTGGCTTAACACCTTCTTGCTCAGCTATTTTACCAACTAACTTCATTAGGTGATTCCACGAATAGTGGTTGCCACTAGGTGCTTGTTTTACAAGTGCCTCTAATGCTTTTTTCGAGGGGCCAAAAGGATTTTCATTCAAAAATAAACGCGCTTTTAAGGTAGTTAAGTCAGGTAACTTTGGCGCCTTTAATTCTTTGAAACCATTACTATAGTATATGTATTTATTATCTTCTTTAAGAGCAAAGCCCATAGAATTCATTGGAAGAGCAGCGCCAAAAGTTAAGGCACCACTAGCAAATAATCCTTTTTTTAACCATTCTCTTCTAGATAAATTAGATGACATTTCTTATAAAATTTAGATTAAATATAATTTTTATTAGAAAATAATTATTTCACAAACAAAAAAGAAGTTAATAAACTGAAACTCAGTCTTTACTTAAATAATTTGTTAATGAAACAGTATATTCTATTGATAATTGGCGTGGTTAAGGCAAGGAAAATAAGTAAACCATAAAATAAATACCTAGTGATTTCCTTTTACTTAATTCTAAATTAGGACATAAAATTTGCAAAACAAAAGTTGTATGTCTAGTAAAATAGCCCCTATCTGCCTTAAAATGCATGTTTTATGTATTATAAAGGGAATTATCGTTCATTCGTACTGTATATGATGCAATTCGTCAGCTTAAATAAAATGTCATTTTTTTTTAAAAATTTATCAAAAAAGTACTGATTTATTGCAAAATCTATCTTTTTAAAATGAGAGTATACTTTGAGCAAGCTTTTTTAATGTTTTACAATTACTTGAAACGATGAATTATTTACTTGATAAGAAAGGTGTTTACAAGAAACTTCACAAACATGATTGTATTAAATTGGAGAAAGGATGTTAAAAAAACTGGATACTAAATTTAGTAGTAGTTAATCGATATAATAATGCTATGAGAGATAATGAAAAAGACCAGTGCCTCATTTATGAAGAACCAGTCTTTTTGTATTAAATTGATTCTATTTATTTAACTAAATGCAGGAATACCTGTGATTTCATTTCCTAAAATGAGAAGATGTATATCGTGTGTGCCTTCATAAGTTACTACTGATTCAAGATTCATCATATGCCGCATTATAGGATATTCTTGTGTAATACCCATGCCTCCTAAAATCTGTCGAGCTTCTCTGGAAATCTGTAAAGCAATATCAACATTATTACGTTTTGCTAATGATATTTGAGCAGTAGTTGCTTTTCCTTCATTTTTTAATACACCTAATCTCCAGTTCAAGAGCTGCGCTTTTGTAATTTCGGTAAGCATCTCGGCTAATTTTTTCTGTATTAATTGAAAACTTCCAATAGGTTTCCCAAATTGAATGCGCTCTAAAGCATATTTTCTAGCAGTTTCATAGCATGACATTGCAGCACCAATTGCCCCCCATGCAATACCATATCTGGCAGAATCTAGACACATAAGTGGAGCGCCTAACCCGTCTTTTTCTGGTAAAATATTTTCTTTAGGAATTTTTACATTATCGAATGCGAGTTCTCCGGTTATACTTGCTCTTAAAGACCACTTTCCATGAATAGTTGGTGTAGTAAAGCCTTCCATTCCTCTTTCTACAATAATGCCTTTAATTCTGCCATTTTCATCTTTTGCCCAGACGATTGCAATATCAGCTTCAGGAGAATTAGAAATCCACATCTTAGAACCATTGAGTAGAAAATGCTCTCCCATGTCTTTAATATTGCTCAGCATTCCACTAGGGTTAGAACCATAATCAGGTTCTGTTAGGCCGAAGCAACCTAGCATTTCGCCAGATGCAAGTTTGGGTAAGTATTTTTGTTTTTGAGCTTCGCTGCCAAATTTGTAAATAGGATACATAACCAACGAACTCTGAACAGATACTGTCGATCTCATGCCAGAATCCCCTCTTTCTATTTCTTGCATTATTAAACCATATGAAATTTCATCAAGTCCGCCGCCACCGTAATTTTCAGGAATATTTGGGCCAAATGCACCTAAATTTCCAAATTCTTGAACTAAGTGTTTAGGAAAAATAGCCTGTTCACTACATTCTTCAATAATCGGTAGAATTTCTTTATCAACAAATTGTCTCACACTTTCCCGAATCATCTTATGCTCTTCGGTTAGAAGGTCATCAATTGCATAGAAATCGGGAGAAATGAAAGTGTCACTAATCGGTTTTTTTTTGATTTTTTCTTG
>JBCDJE010000267.1:0-6222 GCA_038748185.1 Bacteroidota bacterium | reverse complement strand
AACACTTACTGATCGATAAAACGGTCTTTTATTCGACAAGCAGTTTTTCTAGGTGAAGTGTTATATCATGAGGTTGAGAAGACCCTGCTAATAAAGGACTTCTTAACACCATAACCATAACCATATTTTCCTCTACCATCAAGCAATCTATCATCTGCCAATAAACCAAAATTATCTGGCACCTGATTTGACGTTGCATTTTTTACCCAATCCTTATTTAATAACTGTTCACCATTCCAATTCCCATTGTTTAAAAAAAGCAATCCCATCCTTGCCAATTGAGTAGCATTCATAAAAACATTCGTGCAACCATTATTAATATGGATGCCTTTAAGTGCTTTCTCCGTTTTCCATGACCAATCTCCTAAATCTATTTTATCAGTTATAGCTTCTTTTATAACAGAATAGATGTCTTTTCCAGCAATTTGGGTTAGGACTCTGCCAAGCATCATCATATTCTCATCCCAGTACTGAAAAATAGTTCCAGGTTCCGAATAGGGCACATCAGGTGCATAAGGTGTCCATGACCAATCCGGACTTACCCAACCATCATATCGATCGCCTCCTTTTGCACTATAGCCGGATGTCATACTTGCTAATTGACGCAGAGTAACTTTGGGATAATTATCTTGTAATAGAGGCTCGTATTTGGCAGCATAATCATCTAATTTACATTTACCTTGTTCTATTAGTAAAGCCAAAACTGTTGTAGTAAAGGATTTAGAACATGACCATACGTTATGAACTTTAGTCACACTATCTCCCTGAAATATGACTTTGCCATTTCTTATAATTAAAGTCTCTTCTATTCCGTCTTCGTGGCAGTATTTGCTTAATACATCTAGCGCATCAACCATCTTTAATGAATCAACTCCTTGGCTTTTGGGGGAGGCGATTGACCATTTCTCTTTAGGAAATGTCATGGCTTGTTGTGCCTGTAAACACTGAGAAAGAAATAGTATAAGGTAAAATATAAAATAGATTCTTAAAATCTTAATCATAACAAATAGTAGTTTTTATTATTAAAGAATGGTTAAAGCCTATAAATCTCTTTCCTAACCAATTCCATTAAGTCTATATACCGCTCTTCTTCCATTAATTTGCGGTATTTTGCTCGATCAAGGTTTTCTACCATATTCCAAATAGCAAGATTCATTTCTATGTGTTGGGTAAAGAATCCAACCATATCGAAAATACGGGGTGATGCATCTGCAGTGAAGTATTTATTGTAATTATATTCTTTTGCATAGAAAAAGAATTCAACTGTATGCAGGAAGTTTCTCGATCCACCAATTAAGTCCCAGTCAAAATTCCAATCATTGTCATTGGTATGGAGGTAATAATCGATGCCCGATTCCTCGCAAAGACCTAGTACCTGAGCAGGATTTTCTTTGGCAAGTAGTGAATGTCCAAAATCGATAGTAACTCCCGTTGCTGGGTTTTGTACTTCTTTTAATAAGACAATAGTTTTTGCACAACTATCAACATGGCAATTTACACGCGTTTCATTGATTTTGTATTCGATGAAAAGAGGAATTTCAGGAAGGTAATCAGCTGCTTCAGCTATAGATTCAATCATGTTTCGCCAAGCCTTCGGATAGTCTACTTGGAAAAGATTGTCAAACCCATCAGAGAGAGGACAGCATGTTACCAATGGAGCACCTACTTCTTTTGCATAATCTTTTGCCTTTTTTATTATAGCTACCGCTTGATCTCTTATCTCTTTCTGGGGTCTGGAAATGGCGCCCGGCACCCATTTAGTTTCTTTCTTAATATTGGCGTTTACTGCGGCAAACTCAAGCCCACTTCTTTCCATCATTTCCTTAGTCTCAGCTGCATTTCCGGTTTCATAGGGATATACAATCTCTATACCCTTAACACCCTTTATTTTTCTTATCAATTCTAACCTTTCTTTTAGTTCAGTAGGATACTGATATTCAGAAAAACGGTCTTGTGTTTTGCCTAAAAATGAAGTAATAATACTTTGTTTCATCTGCTTATAATTGTTTTAAGTGGTCAAATGGAGCTTACCATTCCCAAATAATCATTGACGTGCGTGAGTCAATAATTATTTGCTTATGGATGTTTCATCTGTTTGAAATTTTTTGATTTCTGAGTATTAAAAAAAAATTGAATCCATTCAGGAAATTAGTCTACTATTATTGTTTCTCTAACAATATCAGGATCTGAAAACTGGTCTAAAATATCCCTTACTTTAGATGAAAAAGAATACATTACAGCCCCTTTTTCGCCAGCTTGAAACCAATGCTTAGTCCCGGGTGGTAAAATCAGTTGATCTCCAGGATGCAAGACAACTTCGTTTCTCATCGTATAGTAGGCTTCTTTACCTTCTACTATAAAGCCCTCTTTCAAGGTATCTTTGCCAGGAATATAGAAGTATAAATCCCCACTAATTGCCCTAATTACTTCTTCTTTTCCAGGGTCGTCTCCTACTGGAGGATGCCAATGTTCAGGCTCTGTTTGATAAGGAAAAAGTACTAAGATTTTTCCAGCTATTCGATCGGCCTCAAACATAGTAAGTATCTGGATGCCTTCTTTTTTAAGTTGGCTTAACCCAAAATCTGCAGCAGTTATCTTTTTTTTGTCCTCATCTGTTAGATACAGACCTGCTGCTTCTATCATTTTAAGTGCCTGTTCACAGGCTTCTTTTAACTCAGCTTTTGTAATCATCTATTAAATAATTTAAGTGAGATTCATTGGATTTTCAGGTTTCATGGCTAACCAAATGGGTATAGCTAATAGATTTAAAATAGCAGTTAAGTAGAAAAAAGGCACATCTGAACCAGTTAATGAAAGCATGTATGGAAATGCCAGTGCAGTAAAGAAAGAACCTAAATTACCAGCCATGTTCATCGTACCACTCACAGAACCTGCATGTTCTTTTCCAACATCTACACAAGCCGACCAAGAAGGACTCAATGTCATATCTGCGCCAAAAACTGCTATTGAAATAAAAATGACCGCTCCTGTTACTTCTTCCATATAAATGCTGGCGACTACACCAATAGCCGCAAGTGCAAAGCCAATAATGGCAGGCACTTTTCTAGAACTTGTCCATTTTCCTTTTTTATAAATATAGTCTACCATCCAACCTGAAAACCAATTGCCAAGCGCACCACATAAAAGAGGAACCGAGGAATAAAATCCTGCTTCCAAGGCATCTAAATTGTACTTTACTTTTAAATGTGGAAACAACCATGTTAGGCAAAAGAAAAAAGTAAAATTACTGCTAAAATATTGCCCCATTAATAACCACATTGACTTAGTACCAAATAGTTTACTAAAGGATATTTTTTGGTTGGATATTTCAGTAGGTTGTTGGATATTTTCTTTAATAAATTCGATCTCATATTCTGATATTGAAGGATGATCAGAAGGTGAATCGCGAAACCATAAATACCAGATAATTGCCCAAAAAACGCCTATTACACCAAGAATAACAAAACTCATTCTCCAGCTAGTTACTTCTATCAACCAAGCAACTAACGGAAGTGCTATTGCGGCACCAATTCTTCCACCGGAAAAATTAATTCCGTTTACGATTCCTCTTTCTTGTAGTGGAATCCAATTATAAATGGCTCTAGCCATACTTGGAAAAGCTCCTGCTTCACCTACACCAAATAAAAAACGAACAAAAAGCAATACTACGAAATGGTAAACCGCTCCTGTTAAAGCTGTAAAAATCGACCATAGACTTACTACTGCTGTAAGTACTTTTCTCGCACCATGCTTGTCAGCCATATAGCCTGATGGTGTTTGGAACAAAGCATATCCCAAGGCAAAGATCGATAACACCCAACCCATTTGCTTATCTGAAAGTGACAAATCTGCAGCGACCGGGTCTTTGGCTACTGAAATTAAAATTCTATCGAACAAGACAATCATTGCTAAAATGAAAGTACCTGCTACCATTTTATGTCTTACAGGAAATATAGGCTTATCCTTCATCTTTAACCTTTCGAATGATTAATTGCTTTGATTTATCGAGATGATCCTTTGAAAGTCTTTCTGCCAGATCGACATTTCTTTCTTCCACTGCTGAAATGATGGCTATATGCTCAGGCAAAGTTTCTTTAGCAGGTCTTACCAGCCCAATTAATTCAATACATACTAGCAAATTCCCTTGTTGGAAAAGCTTAGTCAAAAAACCATTACCACATTTCTTAATAATAGTATTGTGAAATTGACTATCAGCTTTCTGATATAAAACAGAGTCAATTTTATTGGTATTATTCTGAAAAGGGTCAAATAATTTATTAAGTTTTTGAATATCAGAGCTGGTTGCTCTTTGTGTAAACAGTCGAATAGCTGTTCCTTCTAATGCTATACGGCAATCATATATCTCAATAATTTCTTGATTGGTAAATGCTTTTACCCTCACTCCTTTTCTAGGGGCAGCTTCAATTAAGTATTCTGCTTCTAACATCTGGAGTGCCGATCGTAAGGGCGTACGACTTATACCCAGTTCTTCCGCTAATTTATCTTGTACTATTTTTTGTCCGGGTTGCAATCGTTTGGAGAGAATCATCCCTCTTACTTTTTTGTATGCTTGCTTACCCAATTCGTCATTAATAATTTTCATTCACTCATATTTTCGTATACCGTATACGAAATTAGAGTATTTATTTATAAATAAAAATTTACTCTTCAAATTTTTATCTCTACTCAATGAAGATATGGAAAAATAGCCTGTTAATGATAGAGAAGATGAATGTCTTTTTTCAAATTTGCTCTATTTGAAAGACTCATTTTAAAAGTATTATTGATCGCAGTTGCTTTCTTAACTAATCAACATATCACGTACCTCCATTAAACAAAAGCCCAACAAATTACTTCCTCTCCACTTAGCGGGATTTTCTGCATTTTCATTATTTTTACCGATCCCAATACCCCAAATACGGTCTCTAGGACTTGCTTCAACAATAATTCGATTTTTAGTATTCATCAGAAGTTCCTCAAGTTCAGGATGTTGAGAGAATTTCAAATAATTGCCTTGTATTACAATTTCGCAGCGATGCTTTTCCCAAACTAACTGATCAAAATTCTTAACCATTCTCCCTAATTTCTTAGCTTCACTTGGTGTATTTGATGCTACAATTTCAGTTAACATTTCTTCATCGTTAAACAATCTGGCTTTCCTTGCCATCATGTAATGCTCTGCAGTTTTATAATGAATACTATCTTCTACAAAAGGATGACCTGCCCACCACTGGCTAAAAACTGTTGCGGTAATACTTCCATCTTTTGAAGGGTGATGTCCCCAGAAAAATAAAAATTTTATTCTTTCGCTTTTATTTAGCTCGTTTATCAGCCAGTTTTTATCATATTTCATATGTGTTTCTTTTTGAAATTACTGGGCAAATATATAATATCTTCTACAGTAGCTTTATTCCTATATTAAGTTCAACGAACTTATATCAATGTGAAAATTACTGCTGATAATCAGCAAGTTAAATCAGGACAAGTCTAATAAGGTTAATATGCTTACAATGTACTTACTTACTATTTTTGAAGTAAAATAACCCTGACATGTAACAGTGCATTTCAGGGTTATCATTTCAGTAAAATTGTGCAGGATAGGAGAATAATTTCTTAAAACCTTTCTCTTTTACAATATTATATAGTAATCTATTTCAACTTGATGAAACCAAATAAATCTCTCCATTGGGATTCCCTTGGTAACTATAACTATCAAACTTTTGAGCTGTAAATTGAGGGTTTTCATTTAAAAACTCGTCAAAAGCACGCTTTTCGCCTAAGTTTTTAGTGGCTAATCCACTAGAGTTCCAGTCATCGAAAAATATGATAGTTTTATCTTTAATGAGATTTTTACAAAAATTCAGTGCCTCTTTGGTCGATTGGTAGATATCGCAATCTATCATAATAATACTGGCTTTCTTTATCTTGTACTTTCTTATGAAATCTAGATTAAGCGTATCTTTAAACCATCCTTTTGTTAAAGTAACTCTATTCCAATCTATTCCTTTTTTAGTTAAATAATTTTTTACTTTCTCAAAACCAGCATAGAAGTCTCCGGGATTCCATACACCATCAGTAGCTGCTACTTCAGGTAATCCTTCAAATGAGTCGAAGCCGAACAAACGAACATTATCTATCTCTGATTCTTTAAGTACTTGATGCATACACAATAGCGAACTGCCATGGCATACCCCAAACTCCAAATAATCTCCTATTTCCTTT
>JBCDJE010000266.1:0-6259 GCA_038748185.1 Bacteroidota bacterium | reverse complement strand
CTCCTACTCCAAATAATCATTAAAATTCCTATACATATCATTGGGATACTTAAAATCTGCCCCATATTCAAGAGTAATCCTTTTTCAAAAGCTACCTGATTTTCTTTTACAAATTCTACTAAAAACCTTTGAGTGAATATTAGCAAAAATCCAAGTCCAAATAAAAACCCTTTATTTTGTCTTATCTTGCCAGATTTCCATAAGATAAATAACAAAGTAAAAATTAAAAGATAAAAAATGGCTTCATATAATTGTGTTGGATGACGAGGGAGTTCATCAATTCGCAAAAATATAAAAGCCCAGGGAAGGGATGTAGGAATACCAATAATCTCAGAATTCATTAAGTTTCCTAATCTGATACAACCACCTAGTAAAGATGCCGCAATGGTTAACCTATCAAGTAGCCAAAAATAGTTCGTGGGGTATTTTTTATTATATAAATAAAAAGCAATAAATGCACCTAGTACACCACCATGACTAGCCAACCCTGATAATCCAGTAAATCGTAATGTTGGTTCAAGGCTAATAGGTAAAATTTCAATTGGGTGCTGCCAGTAATAAACCGGATCATAAAATAAAATATGTCCGAATCGCGCTCCTAAAATTATCCCAAGAATAAGATAAGTAATGAGCTGATCTAGGCCAAATTGTAATTGCTTTTCTTCGATGCAAATCTTAAGCATTACTTGATAGCTAAGTAATAAACCTATCACCCAAAAAATCCCATACCATCTCAAAAACTCAAACTCAGAAATAATCCTTGGATCAATATCCCATATAATGTATAACACATTATTTAGTAGGTTCATCCTCGCTGACAGCAGATAATTAAAATCAAAAACAGTAGCGCCTTACTAAAAAACCTCCGAAAATTATTCGTAGCTAACTTTTCACTAGAGTCAACTAATTGAAAAATTTCGTCACGCTCAAAGGTATCCATCGAGTGCCGAAGTTTAAACTGTTTCCATGCTGGTTTCAAATTATTTAAATCCATGTGTGTAAAGGCTGAATTTCGATTTTAGTTCTAATTTTATTCTATGTATTCGAGTACTGATATTACTTGGTGAAAGCGATAAAAGCGTAGCAATTTCTTTATTTTTATAACCTTCTAAATAAAGAATGATAATGGCCTTATCTATATCTTTTAATGACTGAATGATGCGATTCAGCAACTGTAAATCATCATCTACATGAAGAGAAGGTGCTGAAATATCTTTACAGAATGGATGAATACTTTCTTTATCAGGTCGCCTTTTCTCTTTTTTAAGCTTTGAAAGAATGGTATGTAGGCTTACTCTGTAAATCCAAGTACTCACTTCCGATTCACCACGAAAAGAGGCAAAAGATTTCCATAGCTGAAAAATTATATCTTGCCTTGCATCTTGTCGATCATCAAAATTTCGATAATAAATACTACAAAGGCTTTTGATAATACCTTGGTGCTTTTCAATTAGCCGTAAAAAAGTTTCTTTATAAGAATCCATTACCTACTTAAATCCATTTTTATAGTTAGTAGCTTAAATCAAAAAAATGTCACAAATTATTTACAGTTTTTATACTTTAAGCAAAGGCATTCTTATAAGAATCAAAAATTATCAAATCATAAGATTTGCTAGAATCTCAATACAAAAAATAAAATTCTATCTTACCAATTTCAGGGAATTTCACTATCTTGTAAAGACCGAAATGGGCTAGCAACAAGTGTAGGTGAGTTTTCAATCAAATTTCATGAAATGCAATAAGAATTTCAAATAGTCTATTTCCACTTTTCACCTGCTTCTAATCAAGCTATTTTTATTTGAGAATCCGCTTTGAACATGAAGTATTTTAAGTTTCACTGTTTAACCCAATTTTTAACTTTATTTGCCTACCGAAAATCTAAAAAATTCAGTTTATCGTGTGATATCAAATTTTGGTATTTCGTAAATTAACAGTACTTTGGATTTATTAAATTATGGGTTAAAAAGACTATTTTAACATCTTTACTAACCTGCTAAAATGATAGAAAATGGAAGAAATTAGCAAACTTGTGATAGGGGTTGATTTCGGCACTGACTCAGTAAGGTCGGTCTTAATTGATGCTAGCAATGGAAAGGAACTTACCCATGCTGTTCATGAATATGAAATGTGGAAAGCAGGAAAATTTTGCAACCCATCTAAAAATCAATTCAGGCAACATCCATTAGATTATGTTGAAGGCCTTACAGCTACCATCAAAAGCATCGTTTCTCATTTAAATGAGCAAGAAAGGCAAAATATTGTAAGCATCTCAGTAGATACTACAGGTTCAACTATTGTAGCTATTGACGAGGTAGGCGTGCCCTTAGCGATGACTCCAGACTTTGAGGAAAATCCTCATGCTATGTTTATCCTTTGGAAAGACCACACTGCCACAAAAGAAGCAGATGAAATTAACCATACAGCTAAAAACTGGGGTGGAGAAGATTATACAAAATACGAAGGCGGTGTTTATTCCTCAGAATGGTTTTGGGCAAAAATTTTAAGAACATTACGAGTAGACGATCAAGTTAGAGAAAAAGCGTATTCATGGGTAGAACATTGTGATTGGATACCAGCACTATTAACCGGAACTACACATCCGAGTCAATTAAAGCGAGGTCGCTGTTCAGCAGGACATAAGGCTATGTGGCATGAAACATTTGGTGGACTCCCTCCTGAGGATTTTTTTATTGCCTTGGATCCCATATTGGCAGGCATCAGAGCAAGGTTAAACATGCAAAAAACCTATACTGCTGATACTGCTGTTGGTACACTTACAAGCCAATGGGCTGCTACTTTGGGTTTATCTACAAATGTGAAAATAGGCATTGGTGCTTTCGACTGCCATATGGGGGCTGTTGGTGGCGAAATACAACCTTATGAGTTATGCAAGGTAATGGGTACTTCAACTTGTGACATTTTAGTTGCTCCTTCTGAAGAAGTAAAAGACAAATTAGTAAAAGGAATTTGTGGGCAAGTAGACGGTTCTGTCATTCCGGGTATGGAAGGAATGGAAGCAGGCCAATCTGCCTTTGGAGATGTATATGCTTGGTTTAAAGAGATACTTGCTTGGCCTATCAATACAATTTTAAATAATAGCCAACTTATTGATGAAAAAATAAAAGCAGCATTAATAGAAGAGACACTTGATAACATCATTCCAAAATTAAATATAGCAGCTGCAGCAACGCCCTTAGAAGTTAAAGGAGAAGTGGCAATAGATTGGTTAAACGGCAGGCGCACTCCTGATGCCAATCAGCTACTAAAAGGAGCTATTACAGGCTTGAACCTTGGCAGTGATACTCCAAAAATATTTAGATCATTGGTTGAAGCCACTGCTTTTGGTGCAAAAGCCATTGTCGATCGCTTTGTTGATGAAGGCATTGAAATTAGAAAAATTATAACCTTGGGAGGCGTAGCTAAGAAATCACCTTTTGTGATGCAAACTATGGCTGATGTATTGAATATGCCTATAAAGGTAGTCTCATCTGAACAAACTTGTGCATTAGGAGCTGCCATGTTTGCCGCTACTGTGGCAGGTATTTATCCGAATGTTGAAACAGCCCAACAAGCTATGGGGAATGGGTTTGATAAAGAATATATTCCCATTGCTGAAAATGTAAAAAAATATGCTGTACTTTATAAAAGATATCAGAAGATAGGTGGCTTCCTAGAAGGTTTGACAAAAAATAAAATAAGTAATCTTGAGAGATTAAAAGTTTAGTATGCTTCTTTTGATAATTTTTAACTAATACTCGCAAATAAAATGAGTGCTTATAAAGAATTAAAACGGGAAGCTTACGAAGCTAATATGCAACTGCCTGAACTGGGCTTGGTTATTTTCACTTTTGGCAATGTAAGTGCTGTAGACAGGAATAAAGGCGTTTTCGCTATCAAACCTAGTGGTGTGCCTTATAGTGCTTTAAAAGCTGAGGACATCGTAATAGTCGATTTTGATAATGAGATTGTTGAAGGTAATTTACGTCCTTCATCTGATACTAAAACCCATGCAGTTTTATATAAATATTGGGATAAAATAGGCGGTATTGTCCATACACATAGCACTTATGCTACTTCCTGGGCACAAGGTCAGCGCGACATCCCTATTTTCGGGACTACCCATGCCGATCATCTAACGCAAGATATTCCTTGTACATCAGTGATGAGTACTGAAATGATAAAAGGAGATTATGAACATGAAACAGGTTTTCAAATTATCAATGATTTTAAAAAACGCGGGTATGCTTATGAAGAAATAGAAATGGTATTGGTTTCTAACCACGCTCCTTTTTCATGGGGAAAAACTGCTGAAAAAGCAGTTTATAACAGTGCGGTATTAGAAGAAGTAGCTAAAATGGCTTTCCTCACAACACAAATAAATCCGAATGCTCCAAAACTACCAAGTGCTTTAATAGAAAAACACTATGAGCGTAAACATGGGCAAAATGCTTATTATGGACAGGTTGAATAATCTACTACAAAAGAAATTGAGCTATGATTGACTTAACAGAATTTGAAGTATGGATGATTACAGGTAGTCAACACCTGTATGGAGAAGCCACCTTAAATCAGGTAAATAAGCATTCAAAAGAAATTGCTTCACATTTTGATCATGCTAATAGTATTCCTGTAAAAGTTATTTTTCAACCTGTATTAACTACTCCAGAAGAAATCTATAACCTTATAGTTAAAGCCAATACCACGACAAAATGTGTAGGACTCATTGCTTGGATGCATACTTTTTCGCCTGCTAAGATGTGGATTAATGGTTTATCAATTCTCAAAAAACCGCTCTTGCATTTACACACCCAGTTTAACAGAGATATTCCTTGGGAAACTATTGACATGGATTTTATGAATTTGAACCAGTCAGCTCACGGCGATAGAGAATTTGGTTTCATCTGCACCAGAATGAAAATCGCTCGTAAAGTAGTAGTTGGACATTGGAAAAATACACAAGTAATTGAGAAAATAGGCATTTGGGCAAGGGTAGCCTGTGCTTTGGAAGACAGCAGAAAAGGAAAAATTGCCAGGATTGGTGATAATATGCGCGAAGTAGCTGTAACAGAAGGAGATAAAGTAACAGCACAAGTGAAAATGGGTTATGCAGTAAATGGTTTTGGGGTGGGTGATTTAGTGGAACATGTAAACCAAGTAACAGATGTCGAAATTCGGCAGTTAATGAATGAATATGAAGAAATCTATGAGTTAAATACCTCACTTTTAAATCAGGGTACACACCGTACTTCTCTGGTAGAGGCTGCGCGTATTGAACTAGGTATGAGAAGTTTTTTAAAAGAAGGCAGTTTCACAGGTTTTACTGATACTTTTGAAAATTTGCATGGGCTAAAACAACTTCCTGGTATTGCCATACAACGCCTCATGGCTGATGGTTATGGATTTGGAGCAGAGGGTGATTGGAAAACAGCAGCCTTAGTAAGAAATATGAAAGTAATGGCAGTGGGGCTGGAAGGGGGTAATTCATTTATGGAAGATTATACCTATCATCTTCAACCTGAAGCCAATCGTGTACTAGGGTCACATATGCTTGAAATTTGTCCTTCTATCGCAAAAGGGATAGTTAAATGTGAAGTACATCCTCTTTCCATTGGTGGAAAAGAAGACCCTGTGAGATTAGTATTTGACGCAGGGGCTGGAAAAGCCTTAAATGCCTCTATAATTGATCTGGGTGACCGATTCAGGTTGCTAGTAAACGAAGTAGAAGCTGTCGAAATAAATCAACCTTTGCCAAAGCTTCCTGTAGCTAGAGTATTATGGGAACCTAAACCTGATTTAACTATTGGGGCAACTGCATGGATTTTAGCTGGAGGGGCACACCATACTTGCTATAGCCAAAACCTTAGTGCAGAATATTTAGAAGATTTTGCTGAAATGGTAGATATTGAACTTACCAAAATAGATACAAATACCTCTCTATCTTCCTTTAAAATGGAGTTAAAATTAAATGAGACCTATTATAAATTAAACAGCTAATTTTATAAGGCTTTCGATGTTACAAGAGGTCCGAGAATAATTCTTCTGACTCACTATAAGTTTTCTGTTTAGTAATTTGCATCTATTGATATGATATTTTACTCGCTTTTTTCTAAGTACATGACAAAAATAGCGTAATTGCTTTACGAATCACTTTATCGATCATGTTTATCAGGGCTTGACTCAAGTAATCGAGTCCATAAGAGAAAAAGCTTTGGGCTCTTCTCCCATGTTTTTTCAGCGGTATTTTCTTGACCTGTTCATG
>JBCDJE010000265.1:0-6261 GCA_038748185.1 Bacteroidota bacterium | reverse complement strand
GCAGAAGACCTCACAACAAATATCCCTCATGCGGTATTTGATGAGTTTGGTTTCCTATTAACTGAAATAGTACCTCCTTGCTATTTAGATATAAGACGCTTTGAAGAACTTTTGCTATTGGCAGAACAAATTTTAGTAGAACAAAATAAGCAATCTACTTTAAAGGATAAAATTGTTAGTTCACTATTTATGGTCTTTTTGCTAAAAGTAAAAGCTTATTTACTCGAAGATACTTCCTTTAAAACAGCCTATGACCGAGATAGTGAAATCGTAAATCAGTTTAAAAAAGATTTGGAAAGTACTTCTAGGGCTGAACGGCTTAAAACCGGAGCTTGGCAAGTAGCCGCATTTGCAGAGTCTCAACAATTACACCCTGCCTATTTTTCTACTGTGATAAAGACAAAAACCGGAAAATCTGCCAACCGATGGATACAAGATAAAATTATGAGTGAAGCACAAGCCTTGTTGGCAAAATCAAATACTCCTGTGAAAGAAATTGCCTACAGACTTGGTTTTAACGAGCCTACTCATTTTTCTAAATTCTTTAAAAAGCAAACCGGGAAAACACCTAATCAGTTTAGGAACTCTTAAAGGTTGCCCTTACTGGTTTGTGATGATGTTTTGCATCAATCTTAAAAATATACCAGTCTTCCTAAAATATCTGCCTTTATCAGCCTCGTATTTTGCTACACCTTTGTGATGTAAATATTTAATTAATCAAATAAAAAAACATACATCATGAAAAGTTTAGCAAATAAAATTGCATTAGTAACAGGAAGTAGCCGTGGTTTGGGAAAAGAAATGGCTATTAGATTAGCACAACAAGGCGCTGATATTTTAGTGACTTACAATTCAAATAAATCGCAAGCTGATGAAACCGTAAAAGAAATTGAAGCTTTAGGACAGAAAGCAGCAGCATTCCAATTGAATGTTGGCGATGCAAGCACGTTTGATTCATTCTTCACATCTGTACAAGAAACTTTGCAAGAACACTGGAATAAGTCAAAGTTTGATATACTCGTGAATAATGCCGGAATTATTGCTCATGAAATGGTTGCTGAAACTTCTGAGTCAACATTTGATAGCTTAATGAGTATCCAACTTAAAGGGCCTTTCTTCATCACGCAAAAAGCTTTGCCTTTATTAAATGATGGAGGCAGAATTATCAACATCTCTACAGGTTTAGCACGTTTTAGCATCTCTGGTTACGGCGCATATGCTTCTATGAAAGCCGGTATTGAAGCTTACACACGTTATTTGGCAAAAGAACTAGGTGGAAGGCAAATCACTGCAAATGTAGTTGCCCCAGGTGCAATAAATACTGATATGAACAAAGCTGCCTTAGAAAATAATCCTGAACTGGAGAAAATGCTTTCGTCAGTTACGGCATTAGGGCGAGTTGGCGTAGCAGAAGATATTGGAGGTGTGGTAGCATTTTTGGCAAGTGAAGATGCTCGATGGATAAACGGTCAACGGATAGAAGCCAGTGGTGGCATGTTCTTATAAATTGAAAAAGCCCCTTATCAGGGGCTTTTTTTATCAATTCAATTACTATATTTTTTACTTATTGATCTTCTACCGCCACTACATTCACTACTTTCCCAGGTTTTCTAGCATTAATGCTATGATCATACATAGCTTCACATGAAATAGTAGGTAAGTAAAATTCTCCTGTATAACTGGCATTTAGTCTCAATCTAAATATTTTTGTTTCATTAGCTTTCAAATCAAAAAAAGTATACACCCGATCGTCTCTAATATCTTGATATTCGGGTTTACCTATAACTTCTTGTTGTGAAGCCCTCTGGGAAGCCCCATCCATACGAGAATTCAATATTTCCCAACCTGAAGGGAAAACCTGATTTAATACCATTTCTTCATAATCGCCTCTCATACCAGGATTATTAATTCTGGCTTCAACTATAAAATCTGTCCCTTGCATTAAACTTGCCGGATCAATTTCTTTATCATTCCTATCTAAGTAGCGCACACTTAATTTTAGGTTGTTTTCTGCTGCTGACTGGTCGCCACGAGCGGGAGTACCTTCTGCTATGATTCTAGTAAATAAAACTGTTTTGCTATTGTTCACCATGGAAAGAGAATAAACTTCTCCAGCTTTCATATCGAGCTGTTTTTGAATTACCGATAATTCAGTACTTGCTGAAATAGTTTTAGTATTAGGCAAAGTAAGATCGAATTTCATTCCCGATGAGGTATTGTCTAAACCAGCAAACTTAGCAATAGCTATTAAAGAGTAAGCAGTAGTTTGAGTACTCAACCAATTATCAGAGCTTAGCCTTCCTGCTATAGTCTTTAGGAGTTCGAATCCTTTGGCTTTATCATCCATTAGACAAAGTGTTTCCAAAATCATTGCTTGATCTCGAATGCTTGAACCATAAGAGCCTGCTAATTCAGTGTAAGGTCTTATATCAGTAGAAACACCTTTTACTAATTCTCCTCCTGCTTTATTTTGTCCAATAAGGAAATAAGCAGCAGCTAAGCGCCACTTGCCCTGCACTGTCAATCCTTTGGTTTCTCTTAACCTATTCATTGCCCCGGTTTCAGCATCGTTACTCAAAGCTAAAGCATATAAACGGTAAGCTTGCATCATATCATCTCTTCTGTATCCTCCTGAGTTATAGCGCCAGTTTCTCGCTGTTCTTCGTAAATACCTTTTCAGATTTGCCTTTAAAAATGTAGGTACTTGATAGCCTTTCTTTTCTGCTTCAATTAAAAAATGGTAAGCATAAACAGACCCCCACTCATTACTTTCTTGACTTCCAGGCCAATAAGCCATCCCACCATCAGTATTCTGAAACGACTTCAAACGATTAATTGTAGCCCTTACATTAGCCTCTATTTTTCTGGCATTCTCAGGAGTAGTTTCAAGTAAGTTAGTTACTAATAATTGAGGAAAGCCAGAGGAAACAGTTTGCTCAATACAACCATAAGGATAGCGAATAAGGTAAGAAAGTCGCTTTCCTAAGTTTATTGGTGGTATTCTTGAAACCTCTACTACACCAGAATTGGTACCAGCAATGCCAATAGCTCCATAAGAAGCGTTCCACGTTTCGCCAGGCTGTACCATCCCTTCAATTATATTGGTTACAGGAGGATTAGGGTTACGTACGTCAATCTCTACTTCATCAGTTGCTGTTACACCATTGGCACTGGCCGTAATTTTCACTTTACCTATTCCTGTAGTCGCTTTCACATCCAAATCAAAATAGACCATTTGTTCTCCTGATTTGCTTACAGATACTTTTTTAGAAGCGGTAGGCAATGTTACCAGATCGTTAGTAGCAACTTGTACTGTAACTTCACTTAAGGCCGGATCAGAAACAAATATATTTACCGGTAACTTTACTTTTTCTTCAGGCCCTAAGACTCTTGGCAAAGTGCCTAAAACCATTAGAGATTTTTTTACAGGAGTCACTTTTTCCACATTACCATAAGCGCCTTCTCTAGCCGCTACGACCATTGTTTTTACTGAACCAATATAGCGCGGCATTTTTATTTTGTGGACATTTGCTTCTCCTTCAGCTAATTGAAAGGGACCTAAGTGTTTTACCACTGGTTTGAAACGATTTGCTTTGGAGTTCTCTTCTACTTCTTCAACACCCCCACCACCAATAGCCAATAACCTACCTAAGGAACCACTAAATGCACCCATTACATGGTCATATAAATCCCATGTTTTTACACCCAGTGCTTCTCGGGCATAAAAACGATTCCATGGGTCAGGTGTTTTAAAACGTGTGAGGTCAAGTAAACCTTCATCAACTACGGCTAAAGTATAGGTCATAGGTCTTCCTGTAGCCTCTGAGACTTTTACTTCAAAAACCTGTTCAGGTTCTAACACATCAGGCATTTCTATCTCTGGCTTAAGATGCGTTTCAGGGTTATCAACCAATACTGGTATTACACCATATAATCTGATGGGTAAATCATTAATAGTTTGCCCATGAGGCTGTATCAATGAGACATTTACAAAAATGTTAGGCGCCATCTCATCAGTTACATCAAATGAGAAAGGTGTATCTCCCTGTTCGGTTTGTAACCAAAATGTTTGGAGTACTTTCCTTCCATTTTCTATACTTACCAATGCCCTGCCATTTTTACTACCCGGAATGCTAAGAGATACTTTTTCACCCACTTTATAACTTTCTTTTTCGGCTGAAAAACTCAACATAGTTGCCCCTGAAGGCATGTCGTCAGCATTTCCTCCCCACGAGGTATAGTGTATCTCGCCAGCACAGTGTCCTGAAATAGGGTCGCATACCGTAATATAATACCTACCCCAATTGTCAAGTTCAAAATTAAAGTCGGCTTTACCTCCACTTGTATTTACTTTTCCGGTAACTTCAGGGATCCGATTTTGTTGACTAATGTAATTGGCTACATCTTCATCATTTTGGTTCCACCACCAACTCCATCGCAATCGATGAACGGTAATTACTACTCCTTGCCTATCTACAGGATTGCCTTCATCATCGAGAGTAATAATTTGTAAGGTATTTTCTTTATCATAAAAAAGGCGGCTCCAGCTTTTAGTTTCAGGTAATTTTAAACCCACAAATGAGCTATAAGGATAATAGGGCATTACAATTCGATCTACACTGAAATTCCCTCCTTCCTCAAAAACTTTCCCTCTAAAGTTTGCTTGCAAAACACCTGGCGCTTTATCTCCTACATCAATTTTTGTATTAATAACAGCTTTACCATCTCCATCTAAACGTCCACTAAAAACTTGCTGGTTTTCACTGTTAAACTGCTTACCTTTATCATCAAAATTATAGAGTTCGTAACCTCTAAAAACAGTTTTAGATTTGGAAAGATCTAATTCAAACTCAGCTTTTAAATTGGGCGCAGGAGCACCATGCAACCATTTTACTTCTAAATTTGCCTTTATTTCCTTTTCACTTACCGTTAGCTTATCACTCTCAAAATCAAGGTTAATCTTTAAGCGGTTAGGTTTAACAGTTTCAATCTTAATATTCTTAGTAAAAGTAGTGCCTCCGACTAATACTTTTGCAGTCCAGTTTCCGGTAGGAGCATCCGCTTCTGTAACAGCAGTAAAATGATAGAAACCATCGATTCCACTGTTACTTACCGATTTTTTCACAATCTGCCCTAAGGGATTTTGGAGCTGAAATACCACAGGATGGTTCTGAGGAAGCACCTTGTCTTTATCTTCTAAAATAAAATTGAGGAATAAGGTATCACCCGGTCTCCAAACGCCTCTTTCTCCATATAAGAATCCTTTTAACCCTTTTTGTACTTCTTGTCCTCTTACATCAAAATTACTTACAGATAGGGACGAGCCGTCATCTAACTTAAGATAACCGCGTTGATTTCCTTGTGATGCTACTAAAAGAAAAGGTTTCTTTTTCGGGTCGAGTGTTACCAATCCTTCACTGTCAGTCACGTTTTCATCTAATAACTGATTTTGAAAGTTATAAATCGCTACCTCTACATTACTCAAAGGTGCTGTAGTAAGTAAATCAGTTACCGCAGCTATCATTGCACCATTATTTCCCCTTTTAGCAATAATGCCTAAATCAGATGCTAATACATTTTTTGCAACAGATCTACGTGAACCATAATAAGCAGGATGACATGGGTTATCTCTATTTTCCCAATCGTAATAACCATAATAGTAGTAGTCATCGTAATAATCCCACGTAGTTTTGTCATATTCCTCCTCTAGCTCTTGAAAAGTTGTTTCTTTTTTATTTTGAAAGACAGTTTCATCTGCTTCAGATTCATCTTTACACACATAAGTAGCATATTCTTTAGAGAAGCTAATATCAACTTGGTAAATTGCGCCGGGTTCAGCCTGTATCATTTCGGCTAAATCTAACGAATAGCGACTCCAACTACTCATATCGGCATTACCAGAGTTATTGAGTTTTACATTTTTGAGGGCAATAGGTCTTCCAACCCTTTTCATTTCACTTCTGTCATTCAGTGTATTTACTTGAAGAAATTGCGCGATGTTTTCTTCATATATTCTGATGATGCGCACATCCACTTCATTTAGTGCAACTGTTTCAAAAGGTAGTATTAATCCTTTTGAGCTAGGCAAAATAGTACCCTTTCCGAGAAAACGAACTTGTGGTTTCATTTGCTCAAAAGCCAGAGAAAAGCTTAGCTCGGTTTTTAAAGGATAACCTTGGGTATTTTTTATGCCTGAAGATATGGTGACTTCTTTGGAACCTGCCTGCCTTACTACCGGGTAGACTAAAATCTCATTTGCTT
>JBCDJE010000264.1:0-6266 GCA_038748185.1 Bacteroidota bacterium | reverse complement strand
CTTATTTTTTGATAATAATTCATCTTATCAATGGTGAAAAAAATGGGATTTTTTTGCTATTACAAAAAATGACTAAATTCCTTTTTCTCGTACTAGCAATTTTGAACTTGCTAAATAGCAACAAGCCTTATAACATGTTAATAGAGCAATCTAGCTCTATTAACTTTAAAGGAGTTTATATATTCTGCCAATTCACCCTTTGTGAATCAATTAAACTTATCTTATAGGAGTCTTGATAATTATTAAATGCCAATGATTAATGGAAAGCAATATATTTCAAAAATACCAATTATATAGCATTTTTTCTAAAAAAAAAGCATTAACTTTTAAATTTAACACTAATGTTATAAAAACTTTGGCGTCTTCATTCTGTTCTAACACAAAGTAGTAAAGATGGAAAACATAAACCTATATGAAGTTGCCCTTGACCTAAGCCCAACGGCAATGATCTTAGTAAAAACACAAACTACAAATAGTAACTTGAGCATATTAAAAGTGAATAAGGCTCTTCAAACATTATTAGATCTTGATAATTATACCGACACACTTATTTGGCTGAATAAGAATATATTACACAAACTTTCATTAGGTAAATTTCAGGATAATAATGCTATTATTCATGTACTTGCTAAGCCAAAATATACTATTCAATTTAAAATTGAAAATGCAACTGATAGTGTTATGCTAATTACTGCCCAAAGTAAGCCAACAAAAGAAAAAGAGGTTATATATAAATTAAAAAAGGATTATGAGGCATTGGATGAAAAGTTCAAAGCATTCACAAGTAGTATTTTTCACGATTTAAAGGCTCCTGTAAGAATAATTTCAGGATATAGTAATATTATTTTAGAAGATTTTGAAAAGGAAATCAACCCTCAAATAAAGGAGCATTTACAAGCTATAATCAAACATTCTAATAAACTAAAAACATATATTGAAGCCTTACACCTATATGCTTTTGTACAAAGAAAGACCCTAGAAATAGTAGAGGTAGACATGCGTGAAATTTTTCAAGAAAATTATGAGAAGCTCAAAGCTGCTTTCGCTCATTCACAAAAAATTAGTTTTACCTTATCTCAGCTTCCTACTATAAAAGGAGATTTAAAATTACTTTCAATAGCTGTAGAACAACTTATTTCAAATGCTCTAAAATTTACACAATTTGCAAAAAAAGCAGAAATTAAAATTTTATACGAACAGGATAATGATTTCATTAGTTACAAAATAGTAGATAATGGAATCGGGTTGAAGGGTGATTTAGTAGAACAATCTTTTACCATGTTTCATAAACTTCATTCTGAAAAAGAATATGAAGGCATTGGAGCAGGCTTAGCAATAACTCAGGCAATAATTACTAAACACCGTGGTAAAATTCAAGTTACTAATAATAAGCAGGGGTGTACCACATTATTTCTGTTGCCTCTTAACTAAACTTTCAATCTCTTAATTTTTTTAATTTCTGCTGAAACTATTTAATCCGAAGGGGTAGATAATAGGAAAGCCTTCAGATAAATGAGACATACTGAATTAAGAAAATTTATGGTACAAAAATATTAAAATGTAGAAACCTAGATGAACACACTTAGAGTTTTAATTATTGAAGATGAAGTTGATGATGCAAATCTTTTACTTCACGAGTTAAAAAAAACGAAATTTAATATTTATCCAAGTATAGTAGCCGATGAGAAAAAATTAAAAACACTATTAAAGTCTTGGGAGCCAGACTTGATTATTTCAGACTATTATATACCCGGCTTCAGTGGTGCTGAAGCACTTTTAATGTCAAAAAACGCATTCCCTGAAATCCCCTTCATCTTCGTAACCGGAAAAGTTGACCGCGATTTAGCCAAAGAAACAATATTAAATAGTACTGATGCTTATGTACTAAAAGATGAGATACATAAACTATCTATTTTAATCAATACCATAATTGATAAAAAAGAACTCTTTTTAAAAGATAAAAATGTAAATTATGCTTTGAAAGATGCGAAAGAACTTGTTGAAAGTGCAAAATTGAAAACTAATTCAAGTAACTAATGATCAATTAAAATAAAGCAGTACCATATCGAATAGTAGTACTGCTTTTAGTAGGATAAAAAATTGATATCTTTTCAAACAAACTTTAAGCAGTAGGCTCCCAACCTGGCTCGTAAGTACGTTTCCAGTAATCTTTCATTAACTTTTTATCATTAATATTTCCATTTGCAGGATTACATTTTAATGTTTGCCCGGCACGGTAGGAGATGTTTGCTATATGCCCTAAAAATGTACTGATTGCACCCTCTTCAATAGGCGAGTTGAGTTTTCCATTTCCTTTTATTACCTCAAAGAAATTGTTCATATGAAGATCAGTAGCATTACCGCCACCACCAAGTGCAGTGGTAGAGCTTTTAGCACTTGCACTTGCTTCTTTTGTCATTTTACCTTCTCTGTTATATAATCTGTAACCATTACGATCAACATAAATTGATCCATTAGAGCCGTAGATTAATGTACCCCTACCCGAACCATAAGTTGCAAGAGCATTACGACTCTTACCATCCCAAACAATGGATTTATTTCCAAATTTAAACGTAGCCATCATAGTATCATACATTTGCCAATCGTCATCTTGGAAATGATACTTGTCTGCTACAACCGATACTTCATCAGGATAAGTAACACCTAATGCCCAACGCGCTACATCCAATTCATGAACAGCATTGTTTCCAGTTTCACCAGTACCAAAATTCCAGAACCAGTGCCAGTTGTAGTCAAAAAAGATATCTTTATATGAGATTCTCGGTGCAGGTCCTTGAAACAACTCCCAATTAAAACCTTCAGGTACAGCTACTTCTTTTGCCTTGCCAATCCCTTTGCGCGCATTGTTATAAAATGCTTTAGCATGATATACTTCACCAATAACGCCATTTTTTATCTCTTTTATTATCTCACGAGTTTCAACAGAAGAGCGTTGCTGATTTCCCATTTGTACTACCTTACCGTATTTTTTTTGAAAAGCTACAATTTGCTCGCCTTCCCAAGGGTTGTGGCTACAAGGCTTTTCTACATATACGTGTTTTCCGGCATCCAATGCCATACATGTAAGTGGTGCATGCCAATGGTCAGGAGTTGTATTGATGATTGCATCAATTTCTTGGTCTTCCAGTATTCTCCGCACATCCTCTTCTTGCTTTGGTGCATTCCCCATAATTTTTTTCACATCCGCTCCAAAAGATTCCATTTGAGGTTTATACACATCACAAACATATTTAAAGTTGATTTTATCGGTAAGTTTTTCATAAGAACCCTTCATTGCATTTGCTCTTCGCTTACAACCAATTTGAGCAATGGTTACCCTATCGTTAGCACCTAAAATTCTGTTATAACTTTTCGCGGATAAACTAGGCATGCCAAGACCCACTGCAGTAGCAGCCAGAGTAGTTCGCTGTATGAATTTTCGCCTCGAATGAGTTGTATTATTTTTCATATTCTCTTTTTTGAATGATACATTTTTACCATAAATATACATTTATACTCATTAAAATCTATTTTTATATGTCACTAATCAATTGTCATACTGAACATTTTACCAAATCTGTACAATTATTTTCATCTTACGAAAGGCTTGTTATATACTTAAACGTTTCAGATATTAGAAAATAAATTTAGCTGAAGATGAAAAAACTACTATTACTCTTAATTTGTAATCTTTTATTATGCCTTTCATGTGAGAAGCAGGTTATTTCAGAAAATGAATATCAAGCTGATATCATTGTGTATGGGGGAACATCTGCCGCTGTATCCGCTGCCCTCCAAGCGGCACGAATGGATAAAAGTGTAATTGTCGTCTCGCCCGATATACACCTAGGCGGACTTAGTTCTTCAGGCTTAGGTTTTACCGATACAGGTAATAAACAGGTAATTGGAGGTATTGCCCGTGAGTTTTATCAAAAAATTTATAATTACTATCAACAAGAAAGTACTTGGAAATGGCAAAAACGAGAAGAATACGGTAACAAAGGACAAGGAACCCCTGCCATAGATGGAGATAAAAGAACCATGTGGATTTTTGAACCACATATTGCCGAACAGGTTTTTGAAGATTTTGTTAAAACACAAAACATTCAGGTTTTTAAGGATGAATGGCTCGATCGTTCTTCAGGTATAGTAAAAGAAAATACCGCTATCCAATCAATTAAAACCCTTTCAGGGAAAATCTTTAAAGGCAAGGTATTTATTGATGCTACCTATGAAGGCGATCTTATGGCTGCAGCCGGAGTTAATTACCATGTAGGTAGAGAAGCAAATAGTGTTTATGGGGAAGAATGGAATGGTATACAAGTAGGTGTGCTTCACCATCAACATTTTTTTGAAAAAGATATTGAC
The DNA here is from genome assembly GCA_038748185.1 of Bacteroidota bacterium. Taxonomy (GTDB): domain Bacteria; phylum Bacteroidota; class Bacteroidia; order Cytophagales; family Flammeovirgaceae; genus Chondrinema. The sequence goes on along the minus strand of JBCDJE010000264.1, from coordinate 1,898 downwards.
CCTTATATAGTACCAGGGAATCCTGCAAGTGGCGTATTACCACGTATTTCTACAGAAAACCCCGGTATTAAAGGAGAAGGTGACAACAAACTACAAGCTTACTGTTTTAGAATGTGTTTAAGTAATCATCCTGAAAATAGAGTACCTTTTCCTAAGCCTGATAATTACGATCCACAGCAGTACGAGCTGTTAGCGAGAGTGTTTGCTTCAGGATGGAACGCTACTTTTAATAAGTTCGATCCCATACCTAACCGGAAAACCGATACTAACAACCATGGCCCATTTAGCACCGATAATATCGGCATGAATTACGACTACCCGGATGCTTCTTATGAAAGAAGAAAAGAAATAATTAAAGAGCATGAGGATTACCAAAAGGGACTCATGTACTTTTTAGCTAACGATCCTAAAGTGCCTCAAGAAGTGAGGGATGAAATGGCAAAATGGGGCTTGGCTGCTGATGAATTTAAAGATAATGGCAACTGGCCGCATCAAATTTACGTGCGTGAGGCAAGAAGACTTATTGGAAAGCATGTAATGACAGAACATGAAGTATTGGGAAAAAGGGTAGTTGAAGAGCCTATTGGAATGGGCTCGTATACTATGGATTCTCATAATGTACAGCGCTATATAAAAGAAGACGGCTATGTGCAAAATGAAGGAGATATTGGCGTAAAACCTAAAACACCTTACCAAATAAGTCTAGGGTCAATCCTACCAAAAAAGGAAGAATGTAGTAATCTCCTTGTTCCAGTATGTGTTTCAAGCTCACACATTGCTTTTGGCTCTATTCGGATGGAACCCGTATTTATGATTTTAGGGCAAAGTGCGGCTACACTAGCTGCTTTAGCTATTCAACAAAATTCTTCCATTTATGATGTAACTTATGAAACCCTGAAACAACAACTTACAAATGATGGACAAATTTTGAACTATAGCAAAGAAGGATAGTTCTAACAACCATCACCATCAGTTAAGATTTTGACAGTTGTGATAATTACTTTGTATTTCTATTAATACAGCAATATTAGGGTGAGTTATAATGTATCGTTATTTCCAAATTCTTTACTTTAGATAATGTATATCTAAACAGGATTTTTGTATTTTATATCTTCCGTTTTACAGAATATAAACCAAAGTGTAAATATGCATAATGTGTTAAATATCACATGTTTATAGATAGCATTTTTAACTAAAAGATATTTCTATTTATGAACTCCCAAAAAAAATAAAATACTTATTCAATTAATTAGCTAAATTGGCTAGAAAATAATAAATAAGATTAAAAACTAACACAAAGAGAACTACCATATATAGAGCTAATTTAACTTAAAGATTATTCAAACATTACTTAACCCATTCCGAAACTCTAATGAGTATTTAATCATAGAGGATAGCGAAATTGATGTGATTGTAGCGGATAGACTAATTAGAAGTCGTTATCCCAATCTCAAACCAACAATTACAGGCAATGGCATGCAAGCTATTAAGCTTTTAAAAGAGAAAGCTAATAAGGGTAGTGACTTGCCACTTTTTATATTGCTTGACCTATTAATGCCCTTGATGGACGGTTTCGATTTTTTAGAAATCTACGAAAGAGATTTTCATAAAAATGCTGCAGCGCCAAATGTAATAGTGCTAACAAGCTCCCTACATGATATCGATAAAACAAAGGCACTTAGATACAAATGCGTAAAAGCCTACATGATTAAACCTTTTAATATTGGAGAGTTTCTAGGTGTGCGTATTTAGCTATTGTAGCTAGTCTAGTTACAGCTTCGTAGCTTAATTTATGTACTTTCCTGATAATTAGAAATTTGTTATTTCATTATTTATACTGTGAAGTCATCTTGACTTTTTTTGAGAAAAAAGTAAGGGTTGTAGATATTAGTGTTGCG
>JBCDJE010000263.1:0-6284 GCA_038748185.1 Bacteroidota bacterium | reverse complement strand
TTTTGAAGGTGAATTCTTTATAATCATTTTACTTTATATAATGTCTATTGTTATTAAAAAGCTGGTACCTTTCTATAGAATGATTATAAACTTTTTAAGAACTGAGGAATGGATAAATTTCCAGCATTTTCAAATATTTACCTTGTGAACAATAAATTTCCGAATGATATAATGAGACTCAATGTTCTGTAAACATGAAAAATCTACCCGCTTTATTATTAATACCAGATATTTCAGGGTTTACCAAATTTGTTAACCAAACGGCTCAAGAACATAGCCGGCATATTATTTCAGAATTACTTGAGATCATTATTAAGGCAGGCAAACCTGAGCTTGAGATCGCTGAAATTGAAGGTGATGCCGTTTTCTTCTATAAGCTGGATGCTACAAATATTTTTGAATTTGTAATTAATAAGGCAAAAAAGATTTTTATTGATTTTCATCAACACTTACTGCTCTATGAAAATAGAAGGGTGTGTAATTGTGGTGCATGTAGTACAGCTGTAAATTTAAATGTGAAAATAATCGCACATTTTGGAAACATTGGTTTTATTGAAGTAGGTAAGAAAAAGAAGCCCTTTGGTAAGAATATTATATTAATTCATAAATTATTAAAGAACTCTATAAACTCTGAAGGGTATCTTTTATTAACTAATGCCTTTGAAAATTATGAATGTAAAGAAGAAGAATGGTTTAGACCTGAAAAAGGAAATACTTTCTATAAAGACATTGGTAATATTCCATATATCTATAGTAGTTTAAATATTTTAAAGCGTAACTTGAGTCCTATTACATCTTTAAATAATCTTAAAAAGATCAATAAACCAATTGTAGTAAGTAGTAGCTTACCCTGCAAGTATGATGAGGTATTTGAATCAATAGCAAATCTAGATAGGAGAGCCAAGTGGCAAAAAAGTGTAGATGCTCTTAAATATGATAGAAAAGCGATGAATAGGGTAGGCTCAAGTCATATCTGTGTAATTGGTAATAATGAAATTGAGATAGAAACCCTTAGTAAAGAGTCTGATAAAAACAAAATTGTGTTTGGTGAAAAAACTAAATACATACCGCTAGTAAGGGAAATGTCAACTTATTACATCATCGAAAGTCAGTCTGAAAATCAGTCTAAAATCTATATTGAAGTGCATTATGTACCTCATCCTATAATTGGGAAATTAATTTTCCCTATATTTAGAAAGATCATGAAAAAGAATTTAGACACATTACTAATAGATATTGATAATTATTGCAGGAAATCATCTAGAGATGATATAGATATAATTTCCTGACTTGGTTAATGAGTACTTATGAAAAAGATACTATCAAAGAAAAATACGGATGAATGGATTATTAGCATCGCTACCTTCATGGGTTATGTATTATCATTCTTGTTAGGCTTATTCTATTTTACAGATCTTATTCAAAATGGTAGTAATCTTTAAAGTAAATTTTGGTGTTTTACTACCTTTCTAAAGTAGCAAATTTTTTACGTAGAGGAAGTTTATAATGACTAAAATTTTCACTAAAAAGGAAATAAAAGAAGCCACAAAGCACATAGATTTATTAAGTGAAATTGAAAAAGGATTAGTTACTTTTTCAGCAGGTAATGTAAATGTCCCACCAATTGGTGAAATGCTCTTTGAGGAACCACCAGGAGAGGTACATATAAAATATGGCTATATAGCAAATGATGATTACTATGTAATAAAGATTGCTTCTGGTTTTTATAAAAATCCTGCTTTGGGATTACCTTCTGCCAATGGGACAATGCTTGTATTTAGCCAAAAAACTGGTGAATTATTGAGCGTCTTACTTGATGAAGGATATCTAACGTCTTTAAGAACTGCTGCTACTGGAGCAATTGTTGCCAAATATCTTGCCCCTAAAAAAATTACTAAAATAGGGATTATAGGAACTGGGATACAAGCACAGCTACAACTAGAATACCTTGAAAAAGTGACTGATTGTAAAGAAGTTTTAGTTTGGGGAAGAAATAAGAAACACGTGAAAGCTTATGTCGAAAATATGAGAAAGGTAGGATTTCAGGTAGAAATTGCTCCAAATACTGCTGAAATAGGTAGAAACTGTAATTTAATTGTCACTTGTACACCTTCAGCCGAGCCTTTGATACTCGACAAGCACATAGGAAGAGGTACACACATTACCGCAATTGGCTCTGATACTTCGGAGAAGAATGAATTAGAAGCTTTAACTTTAGCTAAGGCTGATATAGTAGTCACAGATAGTCTTGAACAATGCAGAAGTAGAGGTGAGATTTTCCAAGCTTGGATCAATGGTCTCATCTCTGATGACAATGTACAGGAGCTGGGTAATGTTATTACAGATAAGTCATTTCAAAGAAATGCTGATTCCCAGCTTACTATTGCAGACCTCACGGGTGTGGCAGTACAAGATATTCAAACAGCAAAAGCTGTATATCAGTACCTTATTTCTAAGTGAAAAGGCTTTTAAAGAATATACTTGTTAAGGAAGTAATACAATGCCTTCATTAATCGTACGAAGTTGATAAATTTTGCCACCTGATGCTACGAATAAACTTTTACTGTCCTTACCTCCAAAGGCTAAATTAAAGGCTGTTTCAGGAAATGGATAGTAAGCGACTTGACTATTAGTTTTAGGATTTATCACGTAAATGCCAGTCGTTTTTTCCTTTCCAGCAGCGCCATAAATATTTCCTTTTATATCCATACACATCCCATCTATTCCTCTATCTGGCGAGAAATCATACACTACTTTTTCATGCTGAACACTGCCATCTTCTGCTAGAGCATATTGATGTAACAGCTGTGTGCCTCTGTCAGATACAAAAAGTTTTTTTTGATCAGGACTAATCAATATGCCGTTAGGTCTCTGTAAATCTGAAATGATAAGGACAACATTACCAGGACTGTCGATTCTATAAACCCCACTCACAGGCTGTGATTTTTCTACACTTTCATTGCCATACCAAGGATCAGTGAAATAGATGCGATTCTTCTTATCAACACATAAATCATTAGGAGCGATAAACCTATTGTTTTTGTAAGTATCTGCAAGTACAGTAATCGAATCACTATTTTCTATTCTTACAATTCTACGAAGGGCTGCATCTGGGTTTTGAGGATAATTATCACTACCAGACTGGCATAAAATCATCTTCCCATTATTATCGAAAGCTATTCCGTTGGTAACTCCGGCAGGATGTATATATACACTTACTTCACCTGAAGGAGTAACCTTACTTATTTTATCTCCTGGTTGATCTGAATAGTAAAGATTCCCTTGAGAATCTACCGCAGGGCCTTCAGCTAAAGTACTATTGTCGGCAATTATTTTTGGCTGAAAGGTTAGGTCAAAAAAATCCTGTTTTTTTTGAGTATGGCAACTAATTAAGATGAAGCCAACTACAAACGCAAATGCTTTAATCCTCATTACCTACTAAAGTTTCTTTTATGGTTTTTTTTCTAATTCGCATGTTGAGCAGTTCTACAATAAATGAAAATGCCATAGCAAAATATACATAACCTTTAGGTACATGTTCGCCAAAGCCTTCTATTACCAAAAGAAAACCAATTAGTACGAGAAATGACAAAGCGAGCATCTTAAGTGTTGGATGTTTTTCAACAAAATCGCCAATACTTTTTGCAGCAAACAGCATAACAGTTAAAGAAATAATAACAGCCGCAATCATAATAGCAATTTCTTTTACCAATCCCACAGCTGTTAGAATAGAATCAAAAGAAAAAACAATATCGATTAATACTATTTGTATAATTGCCTTTACCATGCTCTTGGCTACAACATTACCTTGAGAATGTTCCTCACCTTCAAGCTTATCATGTATTTCTGCAGTACTTTTTGCAATTAGAAAGAGTCCACCAGCTAAAAGTATTAAGTCTCTGCCACTAAATCCGGCATCAACACCTAATGCTTCTAAAAATGGTAAACTGAAAAGTGGATCTTGTAAACTGATAATCCAGGTAATGCCGAAAAGCAAGACTATCCTTACGGCAAGCGCCATTAGAATTCCAATATTTCTGGCTTTATCTTTCTGGTGATCTGGGAGCTTACCAGCTATAATGGTAATGAAAATAATATTATCAATACCTAGAATAATTTCCAGAATTGAAAGTGTGAATAGGCTGATAAGCCCTTCAGATGTAAGAAATATTTCGAAGTTCATGATAGCTTATTTACCTGTAAAAGGTAATGTTACTTTTGTAATGTCTAATGAATTTTTTGGCGAAAATACTGAATTCTAATAATTGAGCAATAGCTTAATGAATTTCAAGATTGCTAATAAAGAAAATGTTCTCCAACATCCAAAATTTTCAATTTACCATTCAAACCGTTATTATGTTCATACTTTCTTAGTAGTCTTACTGGTTCACCTGGAGGTTCATCTGCTAAATCATAGGTTCCATAATGCATAGGTATGAATACCTTACCTTCCAATTCATGAAAAGCATCTACAGCTTCAGCAGGATTTACATGTGACGACTTCATCATAAAAGAAGGTTTATAAGCACCAACAGGCATTAAACAAATATCCATTTCTCCACATAATTGTCTAATTTCTTTGAAGTGCTTAGCATATCCTGTATCGCCTGCGAAATAGATTTTAGTATTACCATTTTCGATTAACATACTTCCCCAAAGTGTTTCATTTAAATCGTTTAGCCCACGTTTATTCCAATGTAGTGCCGGAAGGAAAGTGATTTTAAGGGGTGATGGTGTATCAAATACCTGGAACCAACCCGCTTCTTGAAAAGTATAGTTGCCAAGCTTCTTTAAAAGATCGCCTTGTTTTAAGGGGAGTAAGAAGGATACATTTGGGTTATGCCATAAAATTTCTTTCAGTGATGCTGTATCGTAATGATCGCGGTGCGCATGAGAAAAAAGAATATAGTCCAGCTGTTTTATTTGCGAAATAGAAAAGGGCAGTTTATACCTTCTTTTCATAAAAGGTAAGTTTTTTAGACAAGGGTCGGTAAGTAATAATTTACCCCCAATACGTATTAAAAAACTAGCATGACCTAACCAAACAATTTGATCTGTTTTAGAACCAAAAATACTTGCCTCTTCAACTACATGAGGGACAAATCTATCTTCTTTCTTTTCTTGTTTTTGTGGGTTAGTTGAAAGTTGCCATTGTAATACTTTAAATAATGAAGGTTGTTCACGAGGGTAATCACTGATAAACTGCCCATTTTCATAATGATTTCCGGGATAGTTCTCTTTAATAAAAGGTAATTGTTTATTAAATAGGTAAGTCATGTTGAAAGAATAATTTCTTTTTTGGAATGAATGAAGTAAGAATAAATATGCTATATCTTAATTATAACAGGACTTACGCACTTTTACAAAATCCAAGCTATCCTCGGTTTGTGATACACAAACCGATATTGTTATTGTTCTGTAGGACACAAAATAAGATTAAGCAAGGGTATTTGCGTAGGTTCTACATAAAAAAACTATTTTACTACAGGTAGCTTATCATTTAGTTGCTCTTGATATTAATTATTACAAGTGTTGTTTCTCTATGCAATGATGTAAGACACAATTAGAAAGCTAGATGAACAAGATTTGAAATTTCTGTAAATTATCCTCAGATTCGCATAAATATAAAGATAAATCTGATGTCTGTACATAAAGCCAATATTAAACGCATAACCACACATATTTTACAAGATATGAAAGAAAGAGGTGAGAAGATTTCTATGCTTACCGCTTATGATTATTCCATGGCAAAAATTCTAGATTATGCAGGGATAGATATACTATTGGTTGGAGACTCCGCTTCTAATGTAATGGCTGGTCATGAGACTACACTTCCTATCACCTTAGATCAAATGATTTACCATGCTACCTCAGTTATTCGTGCTGTAAAAAGGGCTTTTGTGGTTGTAGATATACCTTTTGGGTCGTATCAAGGCAACTCCACAGAAGCATTGCGGTCAGCAATAAGGATTATGAAAGAAGCTGGTGCACATGCTGTAAAAATTGAAGGCGGTGGTGAAATTAAAGAATCGGTTTTAAGAATTTTAAGTGCAGGGGTGCCAGTAATGGGGCATTTGGGGTTAACACCACAGTCAATTTATAAATTTGGCACTTACACTGTAAGGGCAAGAGAGGAAGAAGAAGCTAACAAACTGATAGAAGATGCGCTCTTATTAGAAGCATGTGGTTGTTTTGCGATAGTATTAGAGAAAATACCTGCAAAATTAGCAAAACAAGTAGCCGAAAAAGTAAAAATCCCCATAATTGGAATTGGAGCAGGACAA
>JBCDJE010000262.1:0-6309 GCA_038748185.1 Bacteroidota bacterium | reverse complement strand
GAAAAAATGAATTAATACTTTAGATGGAGTTTTAATTAGTTTAAAGTTAGTGAAGTATAGTCATTTAAATTTGCCTAATGGATTACTACCTTTCCAACTACCCTGAGCATAAATTACTTGAAAGCGGGCAAACATTTCTTCTCTGTACCAATTTTTTTGTCGGGTAAGTCTTATTACTTTTTGATGTATTGGATTTTTATAAGCATAACGCTTCATACTTTCAAAGTCTTCCCATACGCTAATGGTAGCTTGTTGCACTATTGGCAACTCTCCTATACCTTTTGAAAATAATTTTCCTTCAAAATTATGCATAGAGGCACTTGTTGAAGGAACATTACGCCAAAACTCGATCACATGTTTCCAATAAATAGTAGCCCTAGTTAGTACAGCTATCGGTGTACCATTCTGATAATTCTGAAATTGAAAAGGTTGTTTACCAGACCAACTTCCATGCGCTTCAAGGGGTTTTAGCCACAAGGTAAACTGCTCTAATGACTTTTGTTTATATTGCTTTAAAATGATTGCTTTTTGAAAGAATTCTTTAGCGCAATGAATGGTATCCCAAACACCCATTAAACAGTAGGCAGACCAATCAGGTTGCCATTGGAAGCCATCACCTCCACCAGAACCCATTAACTTGTAGAAGGAAAGCCCTTGCACATTTTGGAAATGTTTATGTGCCAATTGCATTCTACTGAATGCCCATAGTTGATTTTTCCATGCTGTAAATCGAAAAAAAGTAAATGTAATAACTTGTTGCATACCACACGAACAGGATTCTAAGATGAAAGTTTAATTAACTTTTCACCCTATAACATAGTCTACTACAAACACTTTTTCCACATGAACCTTAAGTACTTCCTGGAAAGCCAGGTGTGCTGGATATTTTTGGTAAGAAGAAAGATTTTCTAATGAAGGAAATTAAAATATAAAGTAATGAGTAAATCCTTGATGATGATTTTCAGGACTAATATTCATACCCCGTTCTATATCAACAATTCATGGTATTTTGCCTTTTAGATTAACAAAGTTTTGTACAACAGTGGTATCACTTGATTTCTCTAAAGATTTAAAGATAACTTCATGCTTTAACAATTTATCTTGTTCCATGACTACTAGTTAAATAATGCCGGGAACCGAACCTCCTTCAATCTTGATCGCTGCCCCGTTGGTAGCTGAAGAAAGTGGACTAGCCAAATAAACCACTGTATTAGCCACTTCTTCTGTTGACGCAAATCTGCCTAACAGAGAAGTGGTTCTTACATTATCGAAAAAGTTATTAGCTACTTCTTTCTCTGAAACTCCTTTTTTTGTTGCTTGTTCTTCTAAAAATCGCTTTGCTCCTTCTGAAAGCGTAGAACCCGGCATCACTGCATTTACTGTTACACCGGAACCTTTAGTAGTCTGAGCTAGACCTCGTGAAATACTGAGCATTGCCGCTTTAGTTGAACTGTAAGCAATCAAATCCTCAGGAACTAACATCGCACATTCACTCGAAATGAAGATGATTCTTCCCCAGTCTTTTTGTAGCATTTTAGGTAAAAAAGCCTTTGAAAGTCTTACCCCACTCATTACATTTACTTCATACATATCTAACCAATCGGCATCACTGGTTTCTTCAAACTGTTGAGAAGTAAATATTCCTACATTATTGATGAGAATATCTAATATTCCTACTTGCTCAATGAGCGCATCAATAGCTACTTTATCTCTGAAATCGGCTATTATACCTGAAACTTGTACACCTGGAATTTCAATTAAAATAGCTTGGATTGCTTCATCAATCCTTTGTTGAGACCTCCCATTGATGATCACTGTTGCTCCCTCATTTGCAAGTGTTTTGGCAATAGATAAACCAATACCTGAAGTAGAACCAGTTACAAGTGCACGTTTGTTTTTTAAATGTAGATTCATAAATATTTATTTTGAAGTAATTATTTATTGCAAATTACATAAGCATTTGATAATCAAACTAATAAATGCATTTTTATTTAAATATTTGCAACGCCTAATGGACTAAAGATAAACCAAATAAATAATACTAAGGCAATCAAGAGATATGTTAAAATCTTATCTGTTGTAATACTGAATTTGGCTTTCGATATTGATTTTTGGAACGTGACTAATTTGAGTATTTCAGGTGTTTGTTGTTCACCTAATTTGCTTGCTAACATAAGCACATAAGCACAGAAGCACTAAACAAAAACAGAATTACCGCATAATGTAAAAAATTTATGTCTAACATTATGCTGAGAAAAGAGCCTTCATTCACTACTATCATACCTTCTTTACTTAGAAATTCAGTTACTAGGCGTAGCAGGCCAAAAGCAAACCCTGTCCATAAGGCTACAATAGCACCACGGGCATTGATCCATTTAAAATATAAACCAAACAGAAAAACTGCTGCAATAGGAGGTGAAATATATGCTTGTATACTCTGTAAATAATGGAAAATTCCTCCTCCCATTAAGGTTTTCATAAAAGGTATCCATCCTAAACTGAAAACTACCAAAAGTACTGTTGCCAGTTGTCCCACCCAAACCAATTCTTTCTCAGAAGCATGCGGTTTTTGTTGCTTATAAAAATCAATAGTAATTAAGGTAGAAGAAGAATTAAATGCTGAGGAAAGCGAACTCATTAAAGCAGCAAGAAGTCCTGAGATCGCCAAACCTTTTAGTCCTATGGGAAGAAAACCAGTAATCATTGCAGGTAGAGCTTGATCGGGGTTTTCTATTGAAAAATCTAGCATACTCTTTTTAGCTAAAGCATAAGCAATTACTCCCGGAAGAAAAAATATAAAGACAGGTAACAATTTTAGAAAACCTGCGAAAAGTGTTCCTTTACGTGCATTGCTGATGTCTTTCGCAGACAAAGTACGCTGTACAATAAACTGATCGGTACACCAATACCAAACGCCCAAAATTGGCGCACCGAAAAGCATCCCTGTCCAAGGATAATCAGAATCGCTGCTTGGCCGCCACAAATTAAAAAAACTATTAACCGGCGGATTACCAGCTTGTAAAGAAGCTATCGAAATAGTTGAAATCATTTCATCCCAACCACCTAATTGGTTTAAACCAAAGTAAGTAACGGCTCCCGTTCCTGCCAATAAGATAAAAGTCTGCATCATATCTGTGTAGATCACGGCTTTCAAACTACCCAGTACTGTATAAAATCCGGTAGCTAAGACAGTAATGATAGCACCTGTCCAAAAAGGAATGCCCATGGTTTCGAATACCAGAGCTCCAGCAAAAATGATAAGAGAAATTTTGGTGAGTACATAGGCCAATACTGAAATAATAGAAAGGTAATTTCTACAAGCTCTTGAGTAACGGAGTTCTAAAAACTCAGGCATAGTATATAAGCCTGTTCTCAAGTAAAAAGGAACAAAAATCCAACCTAGTAAAATGAGTATGAGGGATGCTAATATTTCAAAATTAGCTTGAGGCATTTCTGCACGTGCACCTGCACCTGATACCCCCAAGATGATCTCAGAGCCAATATTTGAAGCAAATAGAGATGCCCCAATCACAAACCAGCCTTCATTTTTTCCTGCCAAAAAATAATCTGCTGAACCTAAATCTTTTTTTTCTTTATTACTCCCCCCTCCTTCTGAAGCCCACCAGGCTATCCATAATACTATAATAAAATAAAGACCTATAATCAATAGGTCTAAAAAGTGTAAATTTTCTAACACGATAGTAATGCGATTAAATTGAATAAGCATAATAAGCTATACACTACCTTTTCAAGTTTTGTGAATTTACTGGCCACAAGTACCCGCTAGATTGTTATCAATTGCTGCCAAGCATCTTTCTTTATCAAAAATTGCTTCTGTAGTGGAAAAAGTAAACCGAATACATTCATAGTACCCGGCTCTAATCAATTACCATCTTTCCAGACCTAAAAGTTTTTTGCCTAAATCGTTTAGTTCAGCAGTTTCATATTTCAATTGTTCAAAATTTCTTGGATCGCCCGGGAAAGCATAACCACTAGGTGCTACCCTTTTTTCCCATGAATTGATACGCCAGTTTTTTAATGCTTCATTTTCTTCTTCGGCAGGTATCATGGAAATATATTGAGCAATTCTCACTTTATCCTTTGAATGATTAGGACGAATACCATGTGGTTGTGTACTATTAAATATGAGTAAATCTCCTGCGTTGAGTTTTACTTTTACAATTTTATCTTCCAACCCACTTACATCAGGTTTAAAATGGTCTCGGTCTTCGGGTTGTGAAAGTTTCCAACTATCGTAGTTTCTATATAACCAAGGAATGCATTGAAACCCACCCATATTTTCATCATTTTGGTCTGCTAAAGCCAATACTCCTTGTACATTTTGTGGTTTAGTTTCAGGATCATAATCCCAATGGATAAAACCTTTATATTCAAACCCTGGTCTGATGGGAAAGTTAAGGTTTGCGCGATCTATGGTTACCCAGAGTTTTTCCGTTCCCCAAATATCGACAAATGCATCATACACTTTTTGTGTTTGCCTATTATTCCACAATGCTTGATTATTGTACACTTCGACCATTCCGGTACCTGCTAATTCTTTCATTTCCATTTCTGCACGAGGAGCAGAATACCAAGTGGAAGGATCGTTTTGATCTTTTTCTTCAAACTCCCATAAGAAATCGGCTGTGGCTGTGGCTTGTTCTCTTGAAACCGCATTCTTAATCACAATGTAGCCGTTTTCAATCCAAAACTTCCAATCTTCTTCGCTCAAAACTCTCAATGGTTTTCCATCACTTCGATCGTTCAGCCTAATTTTACTACTTGTGGCTGTTGAAGGATTTCCGGGAATGTCTTTGTGATTTTTATTGGGACTTTCTCTTTCGGTAAGTTGTTCATTTACACTTTTCATATTTACTATATTTTGTAATGATAACAAGATTTATTACAAAGGTATAGGGTATGAAGACCGAATTCTACACCTATAATGATGAGAATTTGAACAATATTGATATTCATCTTGCTATTTTAGTATATTAATGTAAAATTCGTACTATTAGTAGATGAAAACTACTTTAGAAGAAATATTACCAGATAAAGATAGATCACTTAGTTTAATGGTAAATCCTGATTTGAGTGATTTTTTCTTCTGGCATTTTCATCCTGAATTTGAATTAGTTTTTATTGAGGGAGCTGATGGAAACCGACACGTGGGCAATCATTTATCTCGCTTCAAAGGAAGCGATTTGGTTTTTATAGGTTCTTACATTCCGCATCTTAATTTCGATTATGGCATCAAAACTAAATATGAAAAAATTGTAGTCCACATTAAAGATGATTTTCTCAAAAATGCTTTTTTAAGTACGCCAGAATTAAATACCGTCCAACAGTTGATAGATTTATCGAAACAAGGAATCGCTTTCGGTGAATCAACTAAGCAAGCCATAGGACCTCGATTAAAAAAACTACCTTTATTGCCGCATTTTGAACAGTTCTTAGAACTACTCAGTATTTTAAACTTTCTAAGGCATGCTGATGACAAAGAATTGTTACATAGTGAGCCAGTAAAGAATCAGTTTACCCGCAAGGATCAAAATAGGTTAAAAATGATCTATGAATACATTGATCATCACTATCAACGAAAAATTGAACTATCGAAAATAGCGCATTTAAGTAATTTATCAGATGCAGCCTTTTGTCGATATTTTAAAAAAATGACCAAACTCACGTTTACAAAGTTTGTAAACAATTACCGAGTTGATAAAGCAAAAAAACTGCTGTTACTTGATAAAAATGTAGCCGAAACCTGCTTTGAATGCGGTTTTGAAAGCCTCTCTTACTTTAATAGAATTTTTAAGAAAGTTACCGGGAAGAATCCCAGGGCTTTTAAAAAGGAGCATTTATTCTGAAGGTCATTATTTTACTTTTAAAAATTTATTCGCTTTATTAGGGTATGGAATTAATAAAAATATATCAAGGAAATTTAGTGAATGCCAGAGAACTTCACCAATTTTTAGTGGTCGAAGCAAGAGGAGGACAAAAAGGAGAGCAATTCAATCATTGGATAAAAAGAATGTTGGAGTATGATTTCCAAATAAAGATTGACTATACTACAATAGGATATAATTACAAAGGTGAAATAATTGAAGAAGATGGTGCGGCTAATTTTAGCCAGTCTGGTAATCAGCGAGTTAGCAAAAGAGATTACTTTTTAACACTGGATTGTGCTAAGCAGATAGCCATGATCCAGAATAATGATAAAGGAAGAGAGGCCAGAAAGTATTTTATAGAAGCCGAAAAGACCTTACATCAACTAAAAGAAAATAAACGCTTAGAAAGCTTTCTAAAGTT
>JBCDJE010000261.1:0-6310 GCA_038748185.1 Bacteroidota bacterium | reverse complement strand
TCAAGTGATGCTTGATTTTTTGCGTCAATCTTCAATTTGCTTAAGACTTTTCTGCCATAGTAAATCATTCGTGATATTGTTTAATAACCTAAAATAATTATAGGCAACCTGTAGATATATAAAAAAATATGTAATTACTTACTAAATGCAACTTCCTTTCGTTTTAAGTGAGTTGTTTTTGAACCTATTTTTTTAGCATGTCAGCTACGCTCATCAGAGGTGATTCAGTAAAAGTTTTATACAGTGATGCTTCTGATTTTTCACGCCTGGAAAAAATCTTTAATAGCCTAAATGAAAGAGGGATAACCGCAAGTATTCATGAAGTTAAGGAACTCGAAAAATCATATTTCGAGTTTGATGATTTACAAAATAAAGAGTCGCATACTATTGTAGTTCTTACCTATAGGCCTAATGACATAAATCATTTTAAAGAAATCATTGAAGAAAAATCAGATTGTACTGATTTTATAATTTTAAGATTTGACGATAGTAAATTTGAAACTAATGCTGAAGGTTTATTTCACATCAATATTAATGCTTATTTAGAAGATGCAATAATAGAGTGGGTAAGTAAGAAAGTATTGTTTTTACAAGGTTTTAGAGAGACTTCTAAAATACTTTTCAGTAGGGCTACGCATTGGTCTGAAAACGAGAAAGATGACGAGTTTTTACTGGAGAAGCATGAGCTATTTGAATACTTACACTGGTTAGAACAATCAATTGAATCTCAGAAAGCCTTTCGCGATTTACCTCTCAAATTAGCATATATTCTACGCTCAAGGCAATACCATTATCCTATTGCCGACTGCTATTTACACACAGTGAAAGACTCGTTAGGAGTTGGTCTGCCTATCCTTCATTTACTCAGAGATAAAGGATATGAAATAATTGTTGGGAAGTATATTATACCAGAAGTATATGAACAAAAATTTAATAAAGATGAGGTGAAAAGAAGTAATAATTTCATTTTTATTTATTGTACCAGTGAAAATTTAGATAGTGAAAGTGTAAGGATGCTTGCTTATGCAAGAAGCCTAAATAAAAGGATCATTACACTGGTTCCTCATGAAATGAAAAATGATCGCTTACCACCCGAGATAGATTTAATGAATACCGTTTTTATTCCTTCTGACTGGATGTTTCACAATGAATATATTAAGCAATTAGAGCAGAAGATAAATACAGAAAGAGATTATGTTGCTAAGCATACTTACTATTTAATAAGGGCATTAGAATGGATTAAACATAATAGAAGTTATAGCTTCTATCTTAAAAAAGAAGAAGTAAATGAAGCAGGAGAGTGGCTAGCTAAAAGTGAAACTTCTCCAATTTCTCCTCCTGCTTCTGTTATAAAGAAAATGTATATCGAAAAGAGCGTAGCAGCCTATAGTCTAAGTAAAAACCTAAAACTTGGAGCTACTATTTTAATAATTTTACTCGGATTACTAGGCCTACTTTTTAGCTATTTTTTACAAAGTAATTCGAAGATTAAAAGTAAGCCTAGCAATAAGTATTCTATATTGAATACAGTAAATACTACTCCAAATGCTGATATAGAAAACATAGAAGCAGCTTATGCAGAAGATTTTTATACTAATTGGGAAAAATTAAAATCTGATAAAAATTCCAAAAAAGCAGACTTTTTAAAACTATATTATGGAGATAGCAGACTCGCAAAGTTTGTTCACCAAAGTAAAGAAAGTATTACGCACATCGCTGTGAGTGCGAATGGCACCTATATTCTAATAGCTTACGGAAAACCTTATTTTGATATGCTTGACAGCAAAGGCAATTTAATGAAGAGGTTTAATGAGGAAAATTATCCTGTATATAAGGCTGCATTTCTACCTTGGGATAATAAAATGATTGCTATTAGAAGTAAAAAAAGAATGAGTCTTCGTCAGGTAGATGGAAAGCAGATAAACGAATTAAATGTAGGAGAAAAATGGCCTTATCAAGATTTTGTTTTTCTAGCGAACACTAAGCAAATTGCATTACTCAATGAAGAGAAGAATGTAATAATGGTAGATGAAACGCTTCAGAAATCAAATGAAATAGCAGTAAATGAACCTATTTTAAAATTATACAATGCTACTACAAGTGCTGATTTACAATTAGTTACTACAAAAAATATTTATACTTATTTACCACTCGACAAGACTTCTATAAATAAGGAAGCATTACCGGCTAAAGTAAAAGACTTTATTCCACTAGCTAACAATCACATTGCTTTAACGCATGATAATCAACTGTTAAAGCGAAACAAGAATGGAGAATGGCAACCAATCAATAAAAATACAAAGCCAATAGATAAGTTAGTTTGTTTAGCGTTAGAGGATAATTCTACGTCCTTTTTTACAATCACTAGGGATTTTGGTGTACAACAGATAAATACAACTGGAGAATATATCGCTACTTTTAAACATCATAAGATAGTGGCTTATGAGCATATTTTTGCTGCAAGTAAAAACGAGATTTTAGTAGTTGGCAAAGATGAAAAGCAGCATACTTTATGTTATAAATTTCCACTTAAAAGACCTTTTTTTGCTGCTTCTCAGCAACTTACAGGTGATATTCTCGAGGTTTTGCCAGT
The DNA here is from genome assembly GCA_038748185.1 of Bacteroidota bacterium. Taxonomy (GTDB): domain Bacteria; phylum Bacteroidota; class Bacteroidia; order Cytophagales; family Flammeovirgaceae; genus Chondrinema. Next base: position 3,717 of record JBCDJE010000261.1, on the reverse strand, counting down.
TGGAGGAAATAGATTTTTGTTTAGGAAGCAATACGAAATAGAATTGTTTGATAGTACCAATGGAAATATCGTTTGGCGTATAAGAAACGAAAATAGATGGCATTGCTTGGCTTTTTATGCGCAAGAAACTTTATTAGCTGGTGGCGATTCTCAAGGTTATATTCACTGGATAAGTTTAGAGGGAAAGAAAATTAAGAAAATAAAGGCACATCATACAAAGGTGAATATGGTAGCTTTTAATTCTGTAAAACCAGAATTAATTAGTAGCAGTGAAGATTACACGCTTAAAGCATGGGATAAAAAGGGTAAAATGATTTTTAAAGCGCTAAAACATAAGTCTGCTATTAATCATCTCGTTTTTAGCCGAGATGGCAAATATTTTATGAGTTCAAGTAATGATGGGAAACTTTTTGTGTGGGAAACAAACGGAAAGCTTTACAATGAATTAAAAGGGGCTATGTCTGCTTGTGTTTTTGCTGATTTTTCAAAAAGCAGTAATTTTATTGTTAGCCTTGGGATGTCAGGGGACTATACAATATGGGATTTGGAAGGTAATATCATCTCTTTTGAAACAGCCAGATCTAAAGAGTTGTATAAGAAAATATTTTTTTCTAAAGACGGAGAAGCTATCATTTTGATGAGCGATAACAAGATACAAGGAATCAATGCCTTAGGAGAGGTTTTGTATCAAATTGAACTACCAACCAACCTTATGATAGAAGATATATTTCAGCCAGCTGTTGGATTGGCGTACTTTCAGGCACTGGTGAGAAATAATATAGATAGTACTTTACTTATAGGAAAGTTACCTATGGAAATATCAACACTTGAAGCTTCATTTCCTGAAGCAATCTGAACTTGTACGCTAATTATCTTATCTCAAAGAGAGCTGCTATTTTTGAAATACCTTAATCTTATCTATTTTTCAAATGGGTGGTAATCTTAAACTTTTTGTGTATGGAACACTTATGTCTGGTTTCGATAATCAGTTTGCACTTCAATTACATAAAACAGTTGTAAATATTAAAAAAGCTTGGATAACAGGAGAGTTATTTGTAGTAACAGATTGGCATTTCCCTTATCCAGTAGCAGCGTATCAACCTGAGGGTACTACCAAAATATTTGGCGAATTGTTGGAAATAGATAAAGCAAAAGGAGAGATACTTGAAATGATAGATAGGTATGAAGGAATTGACCATAAACAACCAACATTAGGAGAGTACATAAGGCAAAATATTCTTATAAATACCCATAACGGTGAGGAGTATGGTTGGGCATATATTAATAATCGCAGTTTGATTGAGCTGAGAAAAATTACTAGTGGCAATTTCAGAATGTATCTTAAGAATATAAAATAATTGACTAAACCATAGTACTTATTACTAGCCAATTAATACCTCTTTTTTCTTTTCTTTTTGGTACTTTTATTTCTAGCGATAGGCCTATAATTGATATTTCTTTTTTGTGCAATTTCTTTTTTATCGTGAAATGCACCTTTGTAATCAGGGTTTTCCTTCTTTTTTTGCTTATCTATTTCTCGTGCAAATTCTTGTTTTTCTGCTTGGGACATTTCCGGAATTTCCACTTCATGTACAATAGGTACTACCTCAATTTGCATCTTAATAATTTGCTGAATTTTTTCTAAATGATACTTTTCAGCAGGGTTACAAAATGAAATAGCTGTACCTTTTTTTTCTGCTCTTCCTGTTCTCCCAATCCTATGTACATAATCTTCGTACAATACCGGAATATCGAAATTAATTACATGACTCACCATAGAAACGTCAATACCTCTGGCAGCGACATCTGTTGAAACAAGGGTTCTTATTGTTCCAGCTTTAAAAGCCTCCATAGCATTAATTCGCATATTTTGCCCCTTATTAGCATGAATTACCTTAGTTTCACCTGATACTTTTCTGCTTAAAAACTTGAAGACATTCTCCGCATTCTTTTTACTTCTAGTAAAAATAATTATCCTAGAAAACTCATCTTCATTAAGTAACAAATGTGCTAGTAAATTAATCTTCGTCATGAAGTTAGGCGTATGAAATACCATTTGCTTTACTTTAGCTGCAGGTGTTGCTTGTGGGCTTACTTCAATTCTTTCAGGATACTCCAAAAACTCTTCGGAAAGAGTAATTACCTTATTGGGCATTGTTGCTGAAAAAAGTAAACTTTGCTTTTTAGCAGGCAAAATTTCTAAGAATTGCCTGATCTGTGGCATAAAACCCATATCCATCATTCTATCGGCTTCATCTAATACCATTATCTTTATGGTTCTTAAGTAAAGCGCTTCTCTAAAATAAATATCGAGTACTCGACCTGGTGTGCCCACCAAAATATCAATTCCTTGTTCAATAATTTCAATTTGTTTACTTGGACCAATGCCACCATAAACAGCTGTGTGCCTAATGTCGGTATATTTTGCTAATCCAGCTAATTCTTTATTAATCTGGATAACTAATTCTCTGGTAGGAGCTAAAATTAATGCACGAGGATGCTCTCCTTGTGCATACTTAATTTTCATGAGGATAGGCAAGAGGAAAGCTGCTGTTTTTCCTGTTCCGGTTTGTGCTATTCCCAACACATCTTGTCCGGCAATTATTCTTGGAATAGCTTTCTCTTGAATAGGTGTAGGCATTTTATAGCCTAAATCAGCAATGGCATTGAGTAGTTGCTTATTCAGTTTTAAATCAGAAAATTCTGCCTCCATGATAGTTGTATGTTTATTCGGTTGAAAGTATTGATATACAGAACTTTGTATCTAAAAAAATGCAAACTTGTTTCAATTTTTAAAGAAAAAGAAACAAACTGTATGCATAGTAATACATTGTCAGTTTGGATTTGTTTAAAAAGTTAAGTAGCTAAGAGGGGAAATATTTACCCATAAAATACAATCCTTTAAGGGTAAGGTGTTTGTCTATGTAGTCAAAATCATTGTGAAGATTGCTTAGGATTGAGGAAAGCCCGCCAGTTGCGATTACATGGTAAGGATCTTGTAGTTCTCTTCTTATTTCACTCACCATGTATTTTACCATTCCGGTATAACCTACCATAATTCCAGCTTGTATAGCACTAATTGTATCAGTACCGATAGCAGAGGCAGGTAGTTCTAATGGAATTTCGGGGAGTTGTGCTGTATTTCCAGATAATGCTTTCATTGCAGTTTTTAACCCAGGAGCAATGCTTACGCCTCTAATGTAGCCACCGGCTTCTACAGTAGTAAAAGTTAAGGCTGTTCCAAAGTCTACTACAATGGTATTGACTTGCATAAGTTCTATTGCTGCTAAAGCATTAGCTACTAAGTCTGTACCTATTTGTTGTGGGTTGTTTATTTTTAAGGGCAATCTTGGAAAAAGCTCAGCATTTACCCTAAGTGGTGGCATCCCGAATAAGTGTTTACACATCTCAACGACTATTTGCGTTTGTCCAGGTACTACACTGCTTAAAATAATTTTTTTAAACTGGCTTACTTTCAATTGTTTTTCTAAAAGAAAAACCCGTAAATCTTTCTGGTAATCAGAAGCTTTTTTTTGGGCAGAAGTTTCTATTCTAAATTCGAATTTAACTTCATCAGCTTCAAAAAAACCAAAAACAATGTTGGTATTACCTATATCAATGACGAGAATCATTTTTTCTTAATAATTAGCTTGTAAATTTGATATATATTGGAAAAATCTATCTACAGAAAAAAATTAATTTACAACAAAAATTTTT
>JBCDJE010000260.1:0-6316 GCA_038748185.1 Bacteroidota bacterium | reverse complement strand
TTTTCTACTGTTTCTTTCGTCTTGTCAACCAGAGGCATTAGAAAAAAGAGTAATTACCGATAAGCCTAATATTTTATTAATAATTGCCGATGACATGGGTTATGCCGATATAGGATGCTATGGAGGGAAAGCTAATACCCCTAATCTTGATAAACTGGCAAAAAATGGGATGCTATTTACTAATTTTTATGCGGCAGCGCCTAATTGCTCACCTTCAAGAACGGGTTTACTCACGGGGCGTTCTCCTTCAAGAGTAGGTATGTACAGTTATCGACCGGCTAATCATCCCATGCATTTGAGAAAGGAGGAAATTACGATAGCTGAAGTTCTTCAAAAAGAAAACTACCAAACTGCCCATTTTGGAAAGTGGCATCTAGGTGCATTACCTGCTGATAGTATTTTTAATCACCCACAACCGAAAGACCAAGGTTTTTCCTATTCACTTGGAACCGAGAACAATGCCATACCTTCGCATTTGAATCCAATAAATTTTGTGAGAAATGGAAAGAAGATTGGTGAACAAAAAGGATATTCTTGTCAATTAGTAGTAAACGAAGCCCTTTCTTGGTTGGATACTATTTACGATGAAGCAAATCCTTTTTTCATGTATATAGCTTTCCATGAACCACATAAAAAAGTAGCATCTCCTCCTGAATTGGTGGATAAATATCAGGATTTACCCAGTAATGATGCTGCGTATTTAGCCAATGTTGAGAACCTTGATATAGCAGTAGGAAGGTTATTGGAAAGGTTGAGAAAAAACGGTGAGCTTGATAATACATTAATCATGTTCAGTTCTGATAACGGCTCTTATAGGCAAGCTTCTAATGGGCAATTAAAAGCAAAAAAAAGTTATGTATATGAAGGTGGAATAAGAGTTCCCGCTATTTTTTCTTGGCCAAATCAGATTGAAAAGGGTAGGCAAATAGATAAAGCTGCCGGATTTGTAGATGTTTTTCCTACCATTTGCCATTTACTCAATATTACTCTTCCAACTGATAGGGTTTTCGATGGAAGCAATATTTGGCCTTTGTTAAAAGGAGAAAAGTTTGAGCGGCAGAAACCACTCTACTGGTTCTTTTACAGGACTTCGCCGGAAATGGCTATGAGAATAGACGGACAGATAATTCTGGGAATCAGTGAAGATACACTTTCCCTATCCCATCAGTTTATGAAACCTGATATGGATTATATTAGAAATATGCAGTTTGCCTCCTACGAATTGTACAATCCCTCAACAGATATTTCTCAAAAGAATAACTTAATAGAACAAGTGATAGATGCTGATTCTCTCAAAACGCTATTGAATAATTACTTGAAAGAAATTCAACAAGAAGGATATTATTGGAAAAATCTACCTTTAGATATAGGCTCTAAACAGAAAAAACGAAAAGAAGATTGGGTATCTATCAATTAAATTTCAAAAATATGCTTCAAACGACTATCATAAAATCAGGCAAAATAAAAGATTTTAATACTTACATGTGTGAGTTACCAATAAGATTCTTTGCTATCTTATTCATCAGTATATTCTTTTTAGCAAGTGCTTGTAAAAGGGAAAAGACTAATACCACACTTGAAACCAAAAAGCCCAATGTAATATTGATTATGGCTGATGACATGGGTTATGAATGCTTGAGTAGCAATGGCAGTCTGGAATACAAAACGCCTCATCTCGATCAATTAGCAGCAAACGGTATACGTTTCACGCAGTGTATTGCCCAACCACTCTGCACGCCTTCAAGGGTAAAAATAATGACCGGTATGCATAATTATCGCAATTATGAATATTTTGGTTATCTGAATCCTCAAGCAAAAACTTTTGCACATGTTATGCAAGAAGCAGGTTATAAAACCTGTATTTCAGGTAAATGGCAACTAAATGGATTTTATCAAGAACTACCCGGTTGGAAAGATAGTAATCGCCCTTATCAATTAGGTTTTGATGAATACTGCTTGTGGCAACTGACCCAACAGCGAGGCATGAAGGATGGGAAACCTCATGGAGAACGTTATGCTGATCCGATCATAGAACAAAATGGTAAAAAGTTGCAACCAGGCATAGATAATTACGGTCCGGATACATTTGATGACTATATTATTAATTTTATAGAAAAACAAAAAGACAGTGCTTTCTTTGTCTATTATCCTATGGTATTGGTTCACGACCCTTTTGTACCTACTCCCGATATGCCCGCTTGGCAGAATCCCAAACGGCGCTATGAAAAAGATACAGCTTACTTTAAGGAAATGATGGCTTATACCGATAAAATTGTTAAGCGGATTACTGATAAACTAAATGCATTGGAGATAGCCGATAATACGCTTGTACTATTTACGGCCGACAATGGTACGCATGTTTCAGTAGCTTCTGAAACCAGTTATGGTGTGGTGCAAGGAGCGAAAGGCAATACCATTGATGCCGGAGTGAGAGTACCACTCATTGCTCACTGGCCGGCAAAAATTAAAAACGGACAAGTTTATGACGGTTTAATTGAATTTAGTGATTTTCACCCTACATTAGCAGCTTTAGCCGGAGTAAATGTAGATAGTACAGATGGAAAAAGTTTTCTTCCACTTTTAGAAGGAAAAACTGATTTTAAAGGAAGAGAGAGTGTTTTTGTGCATTACGATCCACAATGGGGAAAAAGAGTGAATCATTTTCGAAATCAGTTTACGCGTAATACACATTTTAAATTATACCGAGACGGGAGGTTTTTTAATATAAAAAAAGATGTGCTTGAAGAAAAACCTCTAGATACGGAAATGCTTGAGGGTGAAGTTTTAGTTCAATATGAATTCTTGCGAAAAGAGCTGGAAAAAACACCACCAATCCGTTTCGATAATTTAAAAACTAAATAAACTTCTCAAACGGAAGATTAACCTTCACTTTTCGTAATAATCTGTTTTTTGGTTATAAATTTAAATCATCAACCACATATCATTTAACCCGATTAAAGGAGATGAAACTACAACTCATTTTTTTAAATAGCCTTCTTTTTATATTTGCCTGCACTCCTAATGAAAAAGAAAAACCGATCGAAGAAATGGATGTTATTTCATTGACTCGCTATGTAAACCCACTCATCGGTACAGCCCAAGCAACAACTCAAAGAATACTGGGTCACAACACTGAAACCTATGCCCAAACCATACCTTCTGTGACTACTCCACATGGTATGACCAACTGGACACCCCAAACCCGTATTACTGAAGAAAAATGTCTGGCACCTTACTACTATTCTGATAGTCTTATTTCAGGATTTCGAGGAACCCACTGGCTTAATGGTTCTTGTGTACAAGATTATGGTAGCCTAACAGTGATGCCTTTAGTAGGTGAAACAGGCTTATTACCCAATGAAAGACTTTCCGCCTTCACTCGCGAAGAAGAAACAGCCAGTGCAGCAAAGTATGAAGTTACCTTGAAAGATAGTGGAATAAAGGTTTCGATGACGGCTACAAAACGCTGTGGCTTCTTACAATTTTCTTTTCCTGATAATGAAACTCCGACCGTAGTGGTAGAACCCAATAGTGACGAACACCAAGGGTTTGTAAAAATAATCCTTGAGAAAAACCAAATTGTAGGTTATAACCCAGTACACCGTATTTACCAAGGCTGGGGTAAAGAAGCCGGTTTTAGCGGGTATTTTGTAGCAGAGTTCAACATCCCATTTGAAAGCTCTGGTATTTATGATGTATCCGGTACAAAGGCAAACATAACAGAGGGACAAAATACAGAAAGTTTAGGAGCTTATGTCAGGTTTCCTACGGGTGCAAAAGAGGTATTACTGCGTGTAGGTACTTCATTTACCAGCCTTGAAAATGCAGAGAAAAATCTACAGGCAGAAATTAATCATTGGGATTTTAATAAAACAACCAATCAACTAGAAAAAACTTGGGAGGATATACTCAATCGCGTACAAGTGAAAGGGGATGAAAAAGATATGACTATTTTTTATACAGCTTTATACCATGCCTTTCAGCATCCGAGATTAATGAGTGATACAGATGGTAGCTATCCCGGTTTTGCAGAAGATACTACTATTCACAAAGCAGTAGGTTTTGATTACTATGGAGACTTTTCTGCCTGGGATACTTATAGGGCGGTGCATCCACTGCATAATCTATTAGCACCTGAAATGAGTCGTGATTTTATTCAATCGATTATCGCCAAAGCAGAACAAGGTGAATGGATGCCCATATTTCCTTGTTGGAACAGCTACACCGCTGCAATGATTGGCGACCATCTGGCGTCTTTAATTAGTGATGCTTATGTGAAAGGAATAGACATTCCCAATGTAGAAACGGCTTACCAATACCTTAAAAAAAATGCTTTTGAAAGCCCTAAAGATTTTGCTGTGTATAAAGATGGAAAAGGGAGAAGGGCCTTAGAAAGCTATATAAAATACAACTATATTCCTATGGAAGATAGTGTGCAGGAAGCTTTCCATAAAAAGGAGCAAGTATCTCGAACTTTGGAATATGCGTACGATGATTTTGCATTGGCTCAATTGGCAAATGGATTAGGGAAAATCGAAGATGCCAAAATATTAATGGAAAGGGCCTTGAATTATCGAAATATTTACGATCCTTCAGTGGGTTACATGCGAGGGAGGTACATTAATGGTGATTTTTATGAGCAATTTGAAGCCAATGGAAACATGCCCTACATTACTGAAGGGACTCCTAAGCACTATTCATGGTATGTGCCCCAAGATATTCAAGGGTTAATTGAATTGATGGGAGGTGACGCAGCTTTTAATGCCAAGCTAGATACTTTTTTTAATGAAGGAGAATACTGGCATGGTAATGAGCCTTGTCACCAAACCTATTATTTGTACAATTATTCCGGCGAGCCTTGGAAAAGTCAAAAAACAGTTCGACAGATTATTAGGGAAGATTACCATGCCGGTTCTGGAGGGCTGAGTGGCAATGAAGATTCTGGACAGATGTCGGCTTGGTTGGTTTTTTCGGCAATGGGTTTTTATCCGGTTTGCCCCGGTACAGATGAATATGCTTTAATAAGCCCATTGTTCCCTGAAGTGAAGTTAAATTTACCCAACAGCCAGCCGTTTACGATATCAGCAACCAATCATTCCGAAACATCACTTTATATTCAGGAAGCAAAGTTAGATGAAACTCCTTTTAATCAAGCTTTTCTTACCCATAGCCAACTTACACAAGGAGGTAATTTGACCATGATGTTGGATGAGCAACCTAATAAACAGTGGGCAACTGATTTATCTGCAAGACCCTATTCGATGAGTAGGGAGTGATACCTACCGTTTCGCCTTCAATGAGAAAGAAAATGTCAAAGACTTCGGAAACCAACAACTCGTCCAAGATTATGGCTTTAGGATTTATAATCCTAGTATAGGACGGTTCTTGTCCGTTGACCCGCTAGCGGCTTCCTATCCATTCTATACTCCCTACCAGTTCGCAGGAAATAATCCAATAAAATTTATTGATTTAGATGGAGTAGAACCTGCCACGCCAGAAATCAAACAGAATGTTGCTATTATAGTCTTGGACACAAAACTTGTAGAATATGAAACTAGGAAATATTATCAAAGGAATCAACCAGAAAATTGGCATGTCATTGTAGCAAACGATTTAGCTGATGGTGGCGACCCATTTGCCGCTTATTTAGAAGAAAGCAGTGCAGATAATGTATTTGTATTCACTCATGGTTCAAGACAGGGGCAACAGATTACAGCAGATTTTATTGGTGAAAGAAGTACTATTTTGACTTCAAGAACGATTGACCAGTTTACACGTATAAAAGCAGGTAAAGGAAAATTGAAAAAATATAAGAGTAAAACAATGAATGAAATCTTAACAGCAGAATATAATAACTTTGAAGGTCTTAGTGCCATAGTGAATGGAATTAGCCCTAATGGAAACCTAGTAATGACAGCTTGTTGGGGAGGCAAGTGTGCAAGCGAGTTTGAACAGAATCAATTAGCTATTTCATTGCATATCTTAGCAGGAAAAGATATCAATATATATTTGAACCAAGATAAGACAACTATAACTTTATTAACTGGAGCTGCAAATCCTGAAGAAAAAGGGAAATTAGAATTATTCAATGAAAGAAGCCTTACTGCTGAAGACAGATTTTTAGAAGGTTGGCGAAAATTTGATACCACTATAGGTTTTGGAGAGCCACTGAAAGATAACAATAATAAAAATGGTAAGCTTAGATTAAATGATAATACAACAGATCCAATAGAAGAAATAGAAAATAATTAGATTTAAAATAATTAAAATATGATTGCTATAATTCTTGTATTTAAAATATTTCTTCTAGTTCAAG
>JBCDJE010000259.1:0-6329 GCA_038748185.1 Bacteroidota bacterium | reverse complement strand
TCCACCTTAGATCACGTTCCCGAAGGAATGGTAAGTAAAGCATTCCAAGGTGGATACTTTACAACCTAACACAGTAGTATAGGGCTGGGTATGATCGCCTTCATAATCTGTATAAATGCAATAAACGGTATTATCTATCTTGTTAGGAATTTTTGCTGCTATATTTTCTGCTATAAATTTATTCCATAATTCCCCTATATCTTTCGCTGCTTGATTATTTTGATTAGTAGTTCTTACAGCAATACCAATGACATTAAATGCTTCAATTTTTACGTTTTCCATTCGATTCATTTTTTTTAGTGATGAAGCAAAATTAGATTGGGTATATGACAAGGGTGTGTCAGGGGTATATAAAAATTTTTCTCTGCACTTTTCAAAGTATTCTTGTAAAGTCATTTTGTGGGGTTCAAAATGCTGAGTATGTATTTGCAACTGTTCTATGCGGTCTAATCTGAATGTTCTGAAATCATTTCTTAATTGACAAAAAGCAATTAATAACCAGTTCTCTTGTGTACTGTATAAAGCAAAGGGCTCTACTATTCTAGTACTCAACTCCTCTTGTAGTGAATAGTAATTAATAGTAAGTACATTAAAATTGGTAATAGCAGACTGAATATCCATTAAATAAGAACTTGTTTTTTGATTGGCTTCATTGTTCCTAAAAACAACTCTTTGGGAAAGTAGGTCAGCTCTATCTTTTTGCGAATGACGCAAAACCGCCTTTATTTTGGTAAGGGCATTTTTATAATGCTCAGTAAAAGATTCATCTTTATTTTTAATGATAAGCTGCTCGGCGGTTATTAATGCATTAGCTTCTTCTTCATTAAACATAACAGGTGGCAAGTGAAAACCTTGCATTAATGAATAGCCTTTACCTTCTTCTGTAACTATCGGAATACCCGAGCGCTCCAAGGTTCTTATATCGCGATAAACTGTTCTGATACTGATATTGTATTTTTCAGCAATCTCCCTAGCGGTAATAATCCTTTTCGATTGCAATTGGGTAATGATCGCGGTTAATCTTGCCAGTCTAGGTTTATCTTCTGTATCCATTTGCACTGAGATGAATGGAGATTACAACTAGCAAAAATATAAAAAGTATTGATGATTCTTTGTAGGTTGGCTTTAAGTCATGTTCAAACGTTTCAGCCTTTATGGATCATAGTTTTATAGATTGTAATCCAAAAAAAACCGGCATCTTACTGCCGATTTATATTTAGAACTGGCTTTTGAGAGAAAACTATTCGCGCCTCAAAGATTCTATTGGATTAAGCATAGCCGCTTTTAGGCTTTGCCCACTAACTGTAAGCAAGGAAATTAATAAAATAACCCCACCTGGAATGGCAAATAGCCACCATGTAAAAGGGATTCTATAGGCAAAACCATTCAACCATTCTGTTAAAAAATAATTGGCAACAGGAATACCTATAACAAATGAGAGCAGAATTAATGTAGCGAATTCCTTTGAAAGCAACACTAAAATACTGGTAATCGATGCCCCTAAAATTTTTCTTATCCCAATTTCTTTCTTCTTCTGTTCTGCCAAATAAGTGATTAAGCCAAACAAGCCCAGGCAAGTGATGAACAAGATGAAAAAAGTGAAATAATTAAAAATCTTGGCCATCCTTTTTTCAGAAATGTATAAGTTTTCATACTCTTCATCAAGAAAGTGGTATTCAAAAGGATAGGCTGGATTATATTTCTCCCATGTATTAGCGATTACTTTTATTGCCCCATCTACATTTTCAGGGGCTATTTTTATAAAATAATAAGCATCCCAATAAGGATTGAATTTGAGCACCAATGGCTCAACTTTCTGATGCAATGACTTAAAATTAAAATCCTTTACGATACCTACAATTTTCCCATGACGATCCCACAAGCTGAACTTTTCTCCAATTGGGGATGCTAGCCCAGTCATTTTTAGGGCAGTCTCATTTAGGATAAAGTTTGTAGAGTCAGTAGGAAATTCAGGAGAGAAAGCCCTACCTTCAATAATCTTCAGGCCAAGTACCTCAAAATAATCATAGCCTACAGAAAAAGCATGAAAAATCGGGGTACTTTCAGGGCTCTTTCCACTCCAATCAAACCCATCGAAAGAGTGGGTTGTATAGGTAGGCAAATCAGAAGATACACTTACATTTTTAATGAGCGGATTTTGTTGGAGTTCTGTCTTGAATGCCGGATAGTGATTCCATATTTCCCCTCTTCTAGGTAAAAAGATCAATAGGTCTTTATCATAACCTAGGTCTTTTTCTATAAAGAATTGGAACTGTTGATAAATAATGATGGTACCTGTCACCATGATAAGTGCTATAGCAAATTGTAAGGTGACCAAGACCTGTCTGAAGTACTTACCACCTTTAATCGAGTTATGGGTACCTTTCAATACTTTTATCGGTCGGAACGCAGATAAATAGAATGCTGGATAACTCCCAGCTAACAGACCAACCATTATCGTCCCTCCACAAAAAATGAGCAATAGCCGCCACTGTCCTATCCCAAAGACAAGATTCTTCCCAACTAATGCATTAAAGTATGGTAGGATGAGAAATGTCAGCAACAACGCAATACAAAAAGAGATAATAGCCAAAAACATAGATTCACCCAGCAGTTGCTCAATGATGTTCCCTTTTCTTGCTCCAATTGTTTTTCGCAGGCCAATTTCTTTTGCCCTTTTCTCAGATCTGGCAGTAGAAAGGTTCATAAAATTGATACATGCTATAAAAATGATACAGAATGCTACTACATAAAATATATTGACATATTGATACTTTGGTTCGCTACTACCATATAGATCGATTGACAAATCAGAATAAAGATGTATATCCTCCAGAGCTTGCAAGTAGAATGTGTCTTCAAGTTCATCATTACTATCGGCATAGGTCGCTATCTTATCAGACAGAGTGGCTATATCAGTTCCTTTTGCTATATCAAAATAGGCATAGTATATATAGTTTCTCCAACTTAGGTTCCAATTGTATGTATAAATCTTTGCAAAAGGTAACAATACATCAAAATCAAAATGTGTGTTCTTAGGTAGATTTTTTATTACACCCGATATTTGAAAATTTTCTTTAGTACCAATCGTGACTTCTTGTCCCAATACACCTGTAGATAACCAATCGGTACCAAAAAGTTTACTGGCCATACGTTCTGTAATAACCATGCTTTGCAAGCCTGAAAGGGCATTTTCAGAACTCCCCTCTAGAAATTCAAATTGAAATATTTCAAAAAATGTAGAATCTACATAAGTGACGTTTTCATAAAGTATAGTTGATCCAACATTGATTAGATTTTCATTCGATCTTGGCAAAACACGGGCAAAGTTTAATATTTCAGGGAACTTTTCAGTAATTACTCCAGGCAATGGAGCAGGAACAGCAGCACCTTTGACCACACTCCCGTCATCATGCTGTTCCACATCTATTAAGCGGTAAATTTGTTCTGAATTAGGAAAAAAGGTTTCGTAACTTTGCTCATCGTCAATCCAAAGTGTAATTAGCATGGCGCAAATCATGCTTAATGAAAGTCCTGCAATATTTATCGTTGCATATACTTTATTTCTTACAAGAATGCGCCAGGTAATTTTAATATAGTTTCGAATCATTGTTTTAACTTTTGAACCATCTCCAAATTGTAAGAAAAAGAGAAAGGTTACAACCTATTTGCAGGAAAGCGATGATATTTTGCAGGGAAAGATAAGTATATTAAAAAAGGGAAGTTTCACTTCCCTTTTTAAGCTTTCGTCATATTCATTCAAAAAATATTACTCATCTTTCAATGTATCAACCGGGTTCGCTCTTGCAGCCTTGAAAATAGTAGTACTGGTTGTTAATATTCCTATTGCAAAAATTAAGAACCCAGAAAATGCAACTGGTATAATACTTACCGGAATATGATAAGCATAGATTTCATTTAATAAAGCTTGAGTTAAAAAGAATCCTGCCGTACCACCTATAATAGCAGCTAGGGTCATAATAATCATAAACTCTTTATTAATTAATGCTACTACACTAGTTATCGAGGCCCCCAACACTTTTCTAATGCCAATTTCTTTTGTTCTTTTCTCAATATTTAAAGAAGCTAAAGAGAATATCCCTGAAGCTGAAAGTAAACCACCCAATATGGTTAAGAAGATGAAAACTTTCTTAAGATTGCCATTGGTTTGTCTTGTTTCAGCAAAAACAATTTCTTCTTGCGTCCTACTCCGAAAGGGCTTTTCGGGAAAGGTATTTTTCCAGGTGTCTTCTAAATATTTTTGAGTCTCTCCTATATCAGCTTGATCTACGTTGACTACTAATCTACTAAAGTGCTTGGGGGCTACCATTTTAAACATATATGGTTCAGGTTCTTTAGAGCGGAACAAATTATCTATATGGTTTTCTACGACACCAACTATTCTCACTTTTTTATCTTGGAAAACCATTACTTGCTCTATAGGTTCTTTAAGACCTGCTTTCTCAATAAAAGCCCTATTTACAATTACTGACTCTTCCATATCAGATTGACTATCCCTTTTAAAAGCCCTGCCTTCTACAAAACCTAAGCCCATTGTTTTTAAATAGTCATATCCTACTTCATATACCCTGATTGCATAAATACTGGTATCAATTTTAATAGGATTTTCGTAAGGGAATATCCCGATATGATGGTTACAAGCAGATACACTGCTAATCTTTGGATTTCCCTGAATACCATTATAAATAGCTTCATATTCCTGTTCTCCTCCTAATCTTACCGTTATCACATTTTCTTTGTCATAGCCAAAGCTAATTTTTTCTTGAAATTTAGTGTTTTGAATAAATATTACCCCCGCTACCAATACTATCACTGATAAGGCAAATTGCATTGTCACTAATATTCTGGTTAGGGCATTTGTACCTTTAATTTTTATTCCTCCTTTTAATAAGGAGATGGTATTATGGCTGCTATTTAAAATAGCAGGATACGTACCTGCAACGACAGCTGCGAAAAACATGAGAATTACCATTGACACAAAGAAATTTACACCACTTAAATCTTCTAATCCATAAGGGAGCTCCCACATTTGTACAAAAGCAGGTACAATAATTTGTGACATAGCTAAACCTACCACTAAAGCCAGCATAATGGTAATGGTGATTTCAAATAAAAACTGTGCGATAATCTGTGATTTCGCCGCTCCTATTGCTTTCCTCACCCCTACTTCTTTCAATCTTTTGGCTGTAAGGGCAATAGATGTATTCGTTAGATTAAAGCAGGCTATTAATAAAATAATTAAAGCCAAAATGGAAAATACCAGCAAAGGAACGATACTTATTCTTAAATTTATATATGACCAACCTATTTCATCTTGATCGAAATTAGCTAAAAAGTGCTCTAGTTTGTATGAAAGCACATTTTGATCTTTTTTAGCTTCATTGCGGATAGGTACATATTTTTGTAGGCTTTGGGAAATATTCGCAGCATTTTCCTTATGTGTTAATTCAAAGAAAACAGAAGGATCGCGCCAATCTCCCCAATTGCTTGCTTCTAGACTATATATATCCGTATAATTTTCAATCCGCATTAATGCCTCAAAAGCAAAAGTATTATTAACAGGAGGTTTTTCAAACACGCCTCCTACAATTACCTCAACATCATATTCATTGGCAAAACTCATTACCATTAATTTTCCTAAAGCACTTTCATCACCAAAGTATTTTTTAGCAAGTTCTTCATTAAGAAAAATACTACGTTTGTCTTTGAATGACGCAAAATTTCCTTCTACTAACTTATAATCAAACATCTCAAAGAAAGTACTGTCGGCAAAGTACACTCCTTGCGAAAAAACTTTATCTTCATAGCGCATATAACCACCATCACTTAAACACCTTGTAAAGCGGTCAATGCCAGAGATTTCCTCCATAGCAATTTGGGCTAAAGGTAATGGTGCATTAATATTTTGCCTTTCGCTGCCATCATTGTTCTTTATGTGGGTATGTACTTTAAAAATCTTATCTACACTTTCTTCTGAGAAGTAGTTATCGAACTCAATGTTATAAGCAAATAACAGATAAGCAGTTACACAACAAGCTAAGGCTATGCCTAATCCAAATGTATTAATAACTACATAACTCTTATTCTTTGATAAGCTTCTATAAGCAACTTTGAAATAATTTTTAATCATGATGAAGGGGACTTTTATTTACCTTGTAATGCCTAGTACCAAGCAATATACCAAATATACAATTAACTGATAACCAATTAATTATAAATAACCTCTCTAGTTCTCACTCGTCCGATTTTGGACAATTAAACACATAACCGAACAGTGATTACAATAAAAATTGTATTGTATGTAAGTG
>JBCDJE010000258.1:0-6330 GCA_038748185.1 Bacteroidota bacterium | reverse complement strand
GTTTCAGAAGATGAACTAAATACTTTTCAATACTAACTTACTGCCAATAAATTGACTTGTATTGAGTGTTTTTAGATTGGCTGCGTTCATAATTTTCACCTCTTTTACTCCTTTTTCTAATGCCTGAAAGCAGTTATGCATCTTAGGTAACATTCCCGCTGAAATGATTCCATTACTTTTTAAAAGTTGATAATAATCCTGATCAATCAAAGGGATGACACTTTCATCATCTTCAGGATTTTGTAATACACCTTTTTTTTCAAAGCAATAAACTAGGGAAACATCGTATTGTTTACTTGTAGCAATAGAGAGTTCAGCAGCAATGGTATCAGCATTCGTGTTTAATAAATTACCCTCTTTATCATGCGTAAGTGCACAAAATACGGGTGTAACTGATGCAGATAGTAATAAAGTAAGCATTGATAAATTAACTGATTTTATATTGCCAACATACCCAAAGTCTATAGGTTCTTTAGGCCTCAGTTCAGCATAAATAAGATTTAAATCTGCTCCTGAAACCCCTATTGCATTGATATTATAAGCTTGCAATTGAGCTACAATGCTTTTACTTACCCATCCGGCGTACATCATTGTAACGATGCGTAGTGTTTCTGCATTAGTAACTCTCCTTCCTTCAATCATTTTTGGAGTTACTCCCATTTGTAAAGAAAGTTTGCTAGCTGATTTCCCACCACCATGAACTAAAATTTTGTTTCCAGAAATGTTAGAAAAATCCTTTAAAAAGGCTTTAAGTGATTCTTCGTTATCAATTATATTACCCCCAATCTTTACTATGTGCAGCTTCTCCATTTCTTAAAAGTTATCTTTTAGCAAGGTAGCCAGAACTGCTTGAGCAGCAAATAAACGATTAGCCGCTTGCTTGATAACAATTGATTGGGGACTATCAATTACTTTGTCACTAACCACCACATTTCTTCTTACAGGTAAACAATGCAAAAAATATGCTTGGTTGGTTAATTGCATTTTTAAATTATCTATTTGCCAATTTTTATCAGTACTGAGTATTTTTCCATAATCTTTGTATGAAGACCAGTTTTTGGCATAAATAAAATCAGCATCTTCGAAGGCTTTATTTTGATTGTACTCTATAGTTGCGCCTTGAATAAAACTTTCTGCTAATTCATACCCTTCAGGATGGGTAATAGTAAGCGAATAACCTGCTTTTAATATCCACTCGCTAAAAGAATTAGCTACTGCTTGAGGTAATGCTCTAGGATGTGGCGCCCAAGAAAGGACAATTTTAGGAGTTTTATCTACTATAAGATTTTCTTTTATAGTTACCAAGTCAGCAAGCGATTGTAAAGGATGTCTAATAGCCGATTCAAGACTCACAACAGGCACCCCCGCATGCTTTATGAATTGCGATAATACTTGATCTTCGTAGTCATCTTCGCGACTTTCGAACTTAGGAAAAGAACGGATACCAATAATATCAAAATAGCTTCCTATAACAGCAGCTGCTTCTTTAACATGTTCAGCTTTGTTCCCATCCATTACTACACCATCTTCAAATTCTAATTGCCATCCATCACTGCTAAAATTCATTACAATCGGTGAAATACCTAAATTTTGTGCCGCTAGTTGTGTACTAAGCCTTGTTCTTAAACTAGGATTTAAGAAAATAATCCCCATAGTTTTGCCTTTACCCAAAGTTGCTTGCGAAAGTGGAGATGATTTTATTTTTAAAGCAGTGTCCACCAATTCATCAATGTTAGTAACATCATTGACTGAGGTAAAATGTCTCATAGATAATTAATGCTAAATCTATCTTTATAAATATTGCTTATGTAGAATCAAGTTCTTTATTTAAATTTTTTAAACACTTTCGAAAAAGCCTCTAAAAAAATTACTGCATCCTGTTTGGTGATGTTTAAGGGTGGTAATAACCTAAGCACATTTGGGTCACTTGAAGAACCTGTAAAAATATGATGTTCAAATAGCAACTTTTTTCTTAAGTCTTTTATAGGCTTTTCCAATGGTACTCCCAACATTAAACCCCTGCCTCTTACTTCTAATACACCTATATTTTTTAGTTCATCAATGATAAAATTTCCGATCAGCGTTGCATTATCCATTAATTTCTCTCGCTCTATAACATCTAATACAGCAAGCGTTGCAGCACAAGCAAGATGGTTACCACCAAAAGTACTGCCCAACATACCATATTTTGGTTGGATTTCAGGGGAAATAGCAATTGCTCCTACCGGAAACCCATTTCCAATACCTTTGGCCATACTGTATATATCAGCTTTTAAATCGTAGTGGTCATGAGCAAAATAATCGCCACTCCTACCACAACCACATTGCACTGCATCTGCAATGAGTAAAGCCTCATGAGAGATACAAAGACTTTTAATTTTCTGCATGAAAGAATATTCCGGTACATTTATCCCTCCAATTCCTTGAATACCTTCAATAATCACAGCAGCAATATCACCGTTGGTAAATGCGGCTTCCAAAGTAGCTATATCATTTAAAGGAAGTACAAGGGCATGCTCTGTTTTATTTACTGGAGCTATCAGGTTTGGGTTATCAGTTACAGCCACAGCTAACGAAGTACGTCCATGAAAGCCTTTTGAGAAAGAAATGATCTTTTTCTTTCCGGTGTGAAAGGAAGCTAATTTCAACGCATTTTCATTCGCTTCGGCACCTGAGTTACACATAAATAATTGATAATCAGGGATACTTGCTAACTCTCCCAGCTTTTCGGCCAATGCTTTTTGTAATGGATTTATAACAGCATTAGAATAAAATGGGAGTTTATTCATTTGCCTATTCAACATCTCTAAGAAATAGGGATGAGAATGCCCTATCGAGATAACTGCATGTCCTCCATAAAAATCAAGGTATTTACTTCCTTCTCTATCCCAAATATATGCTTTTTCTCCCCTTACAGGTTCAATATCGAAAAGTGGGTAAACATCAAAAGGGTTCATGTGCATTAATATTTAATTATACATACATTAGAATGCCGTTGCTTTCAACTTTAATCCAGTTTGTTCCTCTAATCCAAAAGCGATATTCATGTTTTGTACTGCTTGCCCGGAGGCTCCTTTTAATAAGTTATCTATAGCTGATACCACTAATAAATACTCGCCGTGCTTTTCTAAATAAACTAATCCTTTATTTGTATTGACAACCTGTTTCACATCAGGATTATACTCGGCAACTACTACAAAAGGATTACTATTATAGTAAGAATCATACAGTGATTTAATTTCTTCAAAATCTACAGTACATTTGGTGTACATCGCACACAATATTCCCCTAGTAAAATTTCCTCTAATAGGTATAAACAATAAGTCTTGGTTGAAGTCAGGTTGTAATTGACGAATGCTTTGCTTTATCTCAGCTAGGTGTTGATGATTGAAAGCTTTGTATACTGATACATTATTATTTCTCCAACTAAAATGAGTAGTTGGTAATGGTTTTTGACCTGCTCCAGTCGAACCTGTTATCCCTTGAATGTGAATAGTACTTTTAATCAATCCGTAGCTGGATAATGGAAGTAATCCTAACTGGATGCAAGTGGCAAAGCAACCCGGATTGGCTATACGTTCCGCAACTTTAATTGCATGTCTGTTTAGTTCTGGAAGACCATAAACAAAATCGTGATTTTCTGATTGAATTCTAAAATCTTGACTAAGGTCAATAATTTTTAATTTTCCCGGTACTGCATTTTCTTTTAAAAATATTTCAGATTGACCATGTCCGGTACAAAGGAACATTACGTCAATTCTCAAAGTAATATCTTCACTAAATACCAGTTCACTTTCGCCGATAAGATCGGTATGTACTTTACTTATGGGCTGACCGGCGTGGCTTTTACTGTGTATAAAACAAATTTCAACTTCGGGATGATTCAATAAAATCCTCAACAGTTCTCCAGCCGTAAAACCTGCTCCTCCAACTATTCCAACTCTAATCATAAACTACTTTTGATTTTTTACCTGATGAAAAATTTTTATTTGATTACTCAATATCTTAGTAAAACCTTTTACATCTTCTCCACTCCACCCTAAATTCATTTCGCCATAACTACCAAACTTCGCTGACATTAAATCGTTTGTTGAGTTAATACCAGTCACCTCAAATCGATAAGGCATTAGTTTTACATATACTTCTCCGCTTACTTGCTCTTGGGTATCTTCTAGAAATTTTTCAATGTTTCGCATTACCGGGTCTAAGAAGGCTGCTTCGTGCAACATCATACCGTACCAGTTACCTAATTGCTCTTTCCAATGTTGTTGCCATTTAGTGAGTACATGTTTTTCGAGTAAATGATGTGCCTTAATGGTTATAAGTGGTGCAGCTGCTTCAAAACCAACTCTCCCTTTTATGCCAATAATTGTATCTCCTACATGCACGTCTCTACCTATAGCAAAAGGTGAAGCTATCTTTTCAAGTTGCTGAATGGCCTCAACCGCATTCATTACTTCTCCATCAATTCCTTTTAATTCTCCTTTCTCAAAAGAAAGGGTTAGTAATTGCTCTTCTTTAGCCTCAAGCTGTGTAGGATATGCTTCCTCAGGTAGGATTCCTGCAGAGGTGAGCGTTTCCACTCCACCTACACTTGTTCCCCATAATCCTTTATTAATGGAATATTTTGCTTTTGCCCAATCTTTCTCTACTCCCTTTTGGCGCAAATAGTCTACTTCATCTTCTCTCGAAAGCTTTAAATCACGAATAGGTGTAACGATTTCAAGCTCTGGCCCCATCACTTGAAAAACCAGATCGAAACGCACTTGATCGTTGCCTGCACCAGTACTACCATGAGCAACTGCATCGGCATTTACTTCCCGAGCATACTTTACTATTTCAATTGCTTGAAAGACCCGCTCAGCACTTACCGAAAGTGGATAGGTATTATTTTTAAGTACATTGCCATATACAAGAAAGCGGATGCAATCTTGGTAATATTGCTTTGTTGCTTCTATTGTCTTATGCTGCTTAACACCAAGACCATAAGCATTTTTCTCTATTTCCAGTAATTCTTCCTTATTAAACCCTCCAGTATTTACAATGGCTGTATATACTTCATAGTTGCACTCATCAGACAAATACTTAACACAATATGAAGTATCTAATCCACCACTAAATGCCAGTACAATCTTTTTCTTCATTGCTTATATATTATTATGATAGCATTAAAACTTAGCTGGTTTACATAATTAATGCCTTTTCTTCTTTTTTAAGGAGTTCTTGCTTTTTTACTTTTCTTGAAAATAAAAAGGTCTTGAATTGTGCCCAACGTTCAGCCAAGCTTTTCTTCTCATTCTTAGACTTTCCAGCTTCCTTTTTTGTATCATAGATCATTCCAGTACACAGACAAAGTGTGCGATTGGTTCTTGTGAGAATGTCGTAGTTGGCACAACTCTGACAGCCTTTCCAAAAGGTCTCATCGGTAGTCAGTTCTGAAAATGTAACAGGTTTATATCCCAATTCGGAGTTGATTTTCATTACTGCCAAGCTAGTTGTAATACCAAAAATCTTAGCATTAGGAAATTTCTTTTTAGAAAGCTCGAAAACAGTTTCTTTTATTTTTCTTGCTAAACCGCTTTTTCTAAAATCTGGTAAGACAATTAAACCTGAGTGTGCCACATATTTACCATGCCCCCAGGTTTCTATATAGCAAAACCCGGCAAGTTGAGTACCTTTTAATGCAATAACAGCTTTACCTTCATGCATTTTATTTGCTATATATTCAGGTGTTCTTTTGGCTATACCTGTTCCTCTCTCTTTGGCAGCATTTGCCATTGAGCTAGTAATTTTTTTTGCGTAGCCAGCATGTTTCTCTGTAGCGAATAAAACCTCAACAGACATAATTATTGAATTAGTAGTAAAGTATAATGAATGAAATAGATCTGGATAGATGGATGTAAATAGTAGGCTACCGCCTAAGAGGTTTAATTACAAGAGGTTGGAAAAAAGAAAGATATCTTATTAACATATCTAAGAATAGAATCTATTTTTATGAATTTCAATACAATTATAGGAAATCTTTAACAGAATCGCATCAAATATTTATTTTTTATCTATATGCTATATTTGCATTAAGTAGTTACAATACTAACCAACAACATAAATTCTCTTAAAAGATAGATAGGCTTCGATTTTAGTTTTATATATTTGAATTTTACATACCAAATATTATGGGTTTTGAAACAATTTTAGCATGAAAATTTGCGCCTCAAAGAGTCGGTGATGAGATTAGAGCGAGAAAATGACGATTTAGCACACGAACTTGTGACGAGCAAAATTGAACTTAGGAATAATTTGGATGCAGTAAGCTTTGTGTGTGTGTGTGTG
>JBCDJE010000257.1:0-6350 GCA_038748185.1 Bacteroidota bacterium | reverse complement strand
TTGTAGGAATACATGTCTTATATGGGAAAAACGTACCTATTTTGCTCAATATCAAAGAGGTACATCGAAAAATCATTCAACTAATGGGGCCTGCTTATAAAAAATATTACCACATCGAATAAGGGGTGGGAAATGTCGGATAACCTATTTCACCATTTCTGTGATTCATGTCATATGCCATCCCAATAGAGCTAAGTGCTTTTTCTAAATTATCAAGTTCAGGAGGAAATGTAGCATATTCAGGAATTGCTTTTCCAAGCGCAAACAGGGTATTTGCACCATATGTTTTGCCAACTTCTTCATAGGCATTTAGAATTTTTTTTTGAGAATACCATTCATCTTTTTTGATTTCAGGGATTTCATATTTTGACAGAATTTCACGCAGGATAGTATTGTATGCAGGTAAGGCATTTACAAATGCGAGGACACTTTGTCCATTCACTTCTACGCCATCTCCAAAAGGGATATATTGTGCCATATTTATATGATTTAAGTTGTTGAAATTTTTAATGCAACGATCATTTGTTATAATTAGTGAAAATATATTACCTCATTCCTCAGTCTATCGAAACATAAGCATGAAAAAGAATCTACTTATCTATTTAATAAGCTTATTGATATTGCCACTATCACTTTTTGCGCAAGACAGAGGGATACCAAAAGCACCGCAAAGGGCGGAAGGAGAAGGGCCTTATGAACAACTTATCATTAGAGGGGCAACACTAATTAATGGTGCTGGCTCTCCTGCTGTTGGACCTGTAGATGTGGTGATTGAGAAAAATATCATTATAGATATTAAAGTAGTTGGATACCCTGGGGTAGAGATCAATGAAGAGAGGCGACCAAAAGCAAAAGAAAATGCTAAAATTGTCGATGCGGAAGGCATGTACTTGCTACCCGGGTTTATAGATATGCATGGTCATATTGGTGGTAAATCACAAGGTACGCCTGCGGAATATGTTTTCAAATTGTGGATGGCGCATGGTATTACTACTATTAGAGATCCTTCGACAAGTAACGGGTTAGATTGGGTATTAGAACATAAACTAAAAAGCAAAAGCAATGAGATTACTGCACCGAGGATTGAAGCCTATCCCGCATTTGGGCTGGGTTTAGATAAAAAGATTGCTAATACCGAAGAGGCACGGGCGTGGGTACAAAGTATTGCTGAAAAAGGAGCAAATGGTATTAAGTTTTTTGGTGCCAGACCAGATATTATGGCAGCGGCGCTTGATGAAGCAAAAAAACTAAATCTTAGGTCGGCTTGCCATCATGCACAATTAGATGTAGCGTGGTTGAATGTGCTAAGCACAGCCAGAATGGGACTTACCTCTATGGAGCACTGGTATGGTTTGCCAGAAGCACTTTTTGAAGATAGAACGATTCAGAACTATCCGGCAGATTATAACTACCAAAATGAGCAACACCGCTTTGCACAAGCTGGTAGGCTATGGGAGCAAGCTGCCCCACCTTATTCTGAGAAATGGAATGAAGTGATGAATGAATTATTAGAAATTGACTTTACTCTTGATCCGACTTTCAATATTTACGAAGCAAGTCGTGATCTTATGCGAGCAAGAAGAGCAGAATGGCACGAAGACTATACCCTTCCATCATTATGGAAGTTTTATCAGCCAAGTAGAATTTCGCATGGTTCTTACTGGCATTTCTGGTCGACAGAAGATGAAGTGGCATGGAAAAATAACTACAAACTTTGGATGACCTTTGTAAATGAATATAAAAACCGAGGAGGGAGAGTAACTACTGGTTCCGATTCAGGTTTTATTTTCCAACTATACGGTTTTGCCTACATTAGAGAATTAGAATTGTTAAGAGAAGCAGGCTTTCATCCACTGGAGGTGATCAGAGCTGCTACACTAAAAGGTGCTGAGGCATTGGGTAGGGATAAAGAAATTGGATCAGTTGAAATTGGAAAACTCGCAGACCTAATCTTAGTTGAAGAAAATCCATTGACTAACTTAAAGGTACTATATGGAACCGGGGCAATTAAATTGAATGAAAGTAATGAGGTTATGCGCGTGGGTGGAGTGAAATACACGATTAAAGATGGTATTATTTACGATGCAAAGGCGTTACTGGCAGATGTAAAAAAGATAGTAGATGAAGCGAAAGAAAAAGAAGGTTTTGAGCTAAAACAGCCTGGGATAAAGTAACCACAATTCGATTTGATACTTTATTTAAGTTAGCTCAATTTTTAGTTTATGTAACATAAGTCGACAATATAGTCTTTACAGATTCCACTATTAACAGGTGTTAAAGATATTTTTTTTGTCGACCAACTAATAAAGCTATTTCCAGTGGAGTAGCTTTTTATTTTTACGATAATCGTCATCATTAAAATTCATAAAAATGGAAGTCTATCAAACCACTATTCAATTACCTGCACATAAAAGAGGATTTCATTTGGTTACTCACATAATAGAAAATGAAACCCCTGAACTAAGAAGGTTTACATCTGGAATTGCACATATTTTTATACAACATACCTCAGCCAGCCTAAGTATTAATGAAAATGCAGACCCTACTGTAAGGATGGATTTTGAAAGCCATTTCAACAAAATGGTACCTGAAAATGCGCCTTATTATAAACATAATTACGAAGGATCAGACGATATGCCGGCGCACATTAAAGCCTCCTTGTTAGGTAATTCGGTAAGTATTCCTGTAACTAATGGTAAATTTAACTTAGGGACTTGGCAAGGTATTTATTTATGCGAGCATCGTGATTATGGAGGCTTAAGAAAACTAGTAGTTACAGTTATGGGAGTAAGATAATATGTTTGTTAGGGAAAATTAAATGACTAACCCATTACCTGCCGTTCTCTTTATGAGCTTAATTTTAAAGGCAAGGATATGATCAAACTATATACTTCATGCATTATTACAGCATTATTTTTCTTTAAAACAGTATGCGCTCAACAAAAAAGAATAGGTGATAAATACCAAAACAATGTATTGGTTATCAAAGTAAAGAAAAGTAATGCACTACAAAAGCATTTTACACTACTGAGCGAGAAAGATATTCATCAAAAACTTTCAGGCTTTGAAATTGAGAAAGTATCTAAAATTTTAAAACAAAAGAACCATGGTTTTCAGTTTTTTTCTGGGGGAAAAAAATCTGTTAATACAAATAGAGTTGATGGTATTTACAAATTAAAGCTCCATAGAAATGCTGACCTTGAAGTAACTATTCAAGATTTAAAAAGAGAAGGGTGGATTGAATATGTTGAGCCGATTTATAATCATGAATTGATGTTCATTCCAAATGATACCTATCAAGCATTTCATTGGGGGCATACCAACACAAAAACTTATGAAGCCTGGGATATAAGCCAAGGAGATACTTCAATTGTGATTGGTATCATAGACACAGGTGTTAAAAAAGAGCATCCCGGGTTAGCCTCACAACTGCATTACAATAATACTGAAAGATTCGGAATACCTGGATTTGATGATGATGCCAATGGTTTTGTCGATGATTCACTTGGTTATAATTTTGGTGACCTTAATAATGATATCACAGATTATAATGGACATGGTACAGAAGTTTCGGGTGTTGCGGCAGCTTCAGTAAATGATGGTTTTGGAACAATGGGTACAGGATACAATAGCCGTTTTATGCCCATTAAGATATTTAGTGCTAACGAACAGATTGTAAATGTTTTTGAAGCAATGCTTTATGCAGCTGAAAATGGCTGTAAAATACTCAACCTCTCTTTAGGTAGATTCGGACTACCCTCACAATATGAGCAAGATATTATCAATTTTATTACTGAAGAATATAACGTACTAATTGTAGCAGCAGCGGGAAACACAAATGCTCACCTCGATTCCTATCCTGCATCTTACAATAATGTACTATCGGTGGCACATTCAACTATATCTGATGAAAGATTTTCAGGAGCAACCTATAGCTACTTTGTTGATTTAATGGCTCCGGGAAATGATCTTACTACTACTTACTTAGGCAGTGAAGCAGATGGGCATAGATTTGTTACCGGCTCTTCTTATGCTTCTCCTTTTACAGCAGGAATAGCATCTTTATTATGGGCAAAGTTTCCAGAATTAAAAGCGCCACAGGTTGGGCAGATCTTGAGAATGTCAGCGGATGATGTTTATGGACTAACAGGAAATCAAGGATTTGAAGATAAGCTAGGTAAAGGTCGCCTAAATGCGTTAAGAGCAATCAATGAGGTAGAAACTTTAAAATCAGTAAGAGCAAGAAATATCTCCTATACAGAGCAACAAGATTTATATTTTTCGGCTGGAGATACCATTAATATTTCTGTTGATTTTGTGAATTACCTTCATGCTTTAAGTAATGAAGCTCATGTAAGATTGACTACAACTTCTGAATACGCTCAAGTAATTGATAGCACTTTTCAACTAGGAATATTGGCTACTAACGGAACTGTAAATAATCAACAAAACCCATTCAAAATAATTATTGCTGAAAGCATTCCTATAAATACCAGAATTTATTTCAAACTTATCTTTTCAGATGCAGACTATGAGGACTATCAATATTTTTATATTGATCCTATTTTAAATATCCGAAAAGGAGATTGGGAGCTAAGTTTAGAAGGAAATGGGCGTTTAGGGTATATTGGAGAGGATGCTCCTTACAATGGAATCGGTTTGAACTGGAAAAATAGGCAACTCATTAAAGACGCAGGGCTAATTTTTTCAGCTGATCCATTGAAAGTATCTGATGTAGTATTTGAAGAAGGAGGAAGAAAAAGTACAGATTTTACCAAAACAAATGGCCCTCAGATCGTTGTGCATGATTCAGTTACAATTGTGAAAGAATATTTTCAAGATACAACTGCTTATAAAGAAATATTTATTTCGAAGGAGTTAAGTGTTTTTGATAAGCAAGATTTTATTTCGCTAAAATATGAATTTGAAAATAAGGGCTCTGAGAATATGAAAGATGTATTTGCAGGATTGTATACAGACTTTTGGATGGACTTTAATTTATTGAACCAAGCAGCATGGGATTCACTTTACAAATTTGGCTATGCATTTCAAAATGATTTATTTTTTGGTATTAAAGTATTAGAAGATACTTCCTTTTATTCATCATTAGATATTAATGCTACTCAAGGGATTACAATTGCTAATGGGTTTAGCGACGCAGAGAAGTATTTAAGTATTACTGGGCAAAATGCGGTTATACTATCAGGTGAAGGTGAAAATGCCCATATCAATAGTGTATATTTTGATAGTATCCCGGCTGGAGAGGCTTCCAGCTTTAGACTAGTTTTAGTAGCTGGAAATAATTTAAATGAATTAAGAAGCAAACTTCTAGTTACTGCTTCGACCTTAAATTATAAAGGTTTTGTAAGCGAAGAGCCTGTACAAAGAGATTCAGTTTTTTGCGAGGGAGATACTATAAAAGTAACTCCTTTAAATGGAAGTATTTTTAACTTCTACTTAGCTTCAAATCTTAACAACCCTTATTTTACCGGAAAAGAATTGATTTTACTTCCATCCGATACAATGACGAGTGTATTGGTTAGTAATCATGAAAACATTATTGAAAGTGAAAAAGTAACATTCAATATCTTTCGCTCAATATTAAAAGCAGAAATTTTGACCGATTCAGATACGATATCATTGAATTATGGTGGGGAAATGCAGTTCAGCTTTTTAAGTTCTCATGCTATAAAACACCAATTTTGGCAATTAGATAATGTTACAAGCAGTACCTTACCAGCTCCTTTATACACTTATTCTGAACCGGGTAATTATCAAATACATCTACAAGTAACAGATAGTTTAGGATGTTCTGTCATGCTACAAAAGACAATTACTGTAGAGGAGTTTAAACCTATAGTTAAGGATACGACTATTTGTAAAGGAGAGGCTTTTATTTGGAAAAAGATATTTTCAGAAGGGGTAAATTTTTATAATAGTTTTCCTTTGATTAGCCCAATATATACAGGAGATACTTTGTTTGTATCAGATATAACAGATGATACTGTATTTTATCAACGCGGAGTAAATGCTAGAGATAGCAGCTATGTGCAAATTAATTTAAAAACCAGCCAGCCTCAAGGAGTGATATATGTGCCAGATTCAGTTTTGGTGGGAGAAACGTTTACACTAATAGCTGATTATGATCAAACTTCATCTATACTTTGGGAAACTGGAGATGGAAATACTTTTACTGATTTAGACACAATACAACACAGTTTTACTGAAACAGGAAAAGAAACAATTTCTCTTATTGTAAAAGATAGTTTAGGTTGTAAGTATACTGAAATAAGGGAAATAAATGTTTGGGAAAGAGAAATCACTTCACTTTCAAAAGAGCAAAAAGTATT
>JBCDJE010000256.1:0-6378 GCA_038748185.1 Bacteroidota bacterium | reverse complement strand
GAGTTCTGGCACTTTATTTTTTTTGATATTTTTTAGTAACCAACCTGTAGCTAGATGATAAGCCAACACTTCTCCTTCATCAGTTTTTGCATATATTGTTTCTTCATCTACCTCATAATAAATATCTGTCAGGTTTTTTGCACTTTTACAACTTGCATACCGCTCACCACTTTCGTTATATATCGTGACAGTATGTTCATCTTCCAGTATAGCATAGTTTCCATTTTTATCCTTCTTAGTTTCTGTATCCCAAGCTGAAATTACTTTTTCTTTACTATCGGCGTTAAATGTTTGGTAGTAAGCATCAAATAAGACAGCTTTTGCCATCAAATTATTGGTATCAGCTTCATAGGCAAGTGCTGCTACTTGTAAAGCAACTGAATCAGAATCATCGCATTGTATTTCACTGACCCTTGCTAGTAGGCGATTAGAGTTAGCTCTTTTTATATTTTCTAATGCTTGTTTTGCCGCAACTTGTTCCATTTTACTATAATAAAGCGCCAGCGTCAAAGCAGTGCTAATTAATAA
Source organism: Bacteroidota bacterium (assembly GCA_038748185.1). Taxonomy (GTDB): domain Bacteria; phylum Bacteroidota; class Bacteroidia; order Cytophagales; family Flammeovirgaceae; genus Chondrinema. The sequence continues at coordinate 5,850 of JBCDJE010000256.1, read as the reverse complement.
AAAAACTATAAGGGCAGCTACTCTTCTAAGCAACCGAAAATTGCTGTTCTTTCTAGATTTTTTAATGTACTCTTCTTGTAATTTTGAAGGAGCGGGATTTTTAGTATTCGCTTTAGCTTCTTCAAACCATCGCTCTGCATCTCGTAAAGCAACTCCTCTAAGCAAATGATCTGTACTTCTGGTATTTTCTCTCCAATTTACTGCTTTGGAAGTATATGATGTATGATTGGCAATATAATCTTGATCTGTTAACAATGCAGCTTCTAATTGGCTAAGTGCATTATCAAAATCTGCTTCTTCGCTAAAATAAACCCAATTAAGCTTTTTAATTTCTGGGTGAAGAGCATCTTCGAGGAGCTCAGAATCAGGTAAAACATGTAGAATGGGAATAATCCTTTTATTCAGCTCTACAGCCAATTCAATTTCTCTCATGCAGTACAAAGAGGCTACCGCATGAGGAGAAATGATGAAAATAAAACTATCAGCATTTTTAATACCTTCGTTTATTTCCTTTTGGAAATCTACTGCGTGCGGAATATCCTGATGATCAAGCCAAACATCGAAGCCTTTTTCTTCTAAAATCTTATGCAGCTTTAAAGAAAGGTCTTTACTACCGGGGCTATTTATGTTGCCGCGACCGTAAGAAATAAAAATATCATTAAAGCCTATTGCCATATTAGTAATTTTATAAGTTAAAAAAGTATACCTTAAGCTGAAAAAATATACTTAGTTGCCCAAGTAAAACATTAAAAATTACTTTAATGCTAGTAGGCTAGGGCAAAAAGCACTCTTTGTTTAGAAGGTTTGCCTGAATAAATACATTTTCCTTCTTCTTGGTTTCCATCGAAAGGAATGCATCGAATAGTAGCTTTGGTTTTTTCTTTAATCTTTGCTTCTGTTTCAGCTGTTCCATCCCAATGCGCCAAAATAAATCCTCCATTACCTTTTAGTATTTTTTTAAATTCTTCAAATGAATCAACTATATGGGTATTTTCTAATTTAAATTTTTGGGCTTTGTTGTAGATATTCAACTGAATATCATCGAGTAATTCAATAATTGTCGTTTCGGCTTCAGCAAAATTCACCATTTGTTTTTCTTTGGTATCTCTTCTAGCGATTTCAATTGTATCGTTTTCCAAATCTCTTGGTCCCATAGCTAGCCTTACTGGAACGCCTTTTAATTCCCACTCATTAAATTTATATCCGGGCTTGTAAGTATCTCTATCATCAAACTTTACACTTAATCCCCTTAATTCAAGTGCCGTTTTAATAGCATTTGCTTTTTTACTAATCGCTTGTAATTGTTCGTCGTTCTTATAAATAGGAACAATTACTACATGAATTGGCGCTAGTTTTGGTGGTAAAACGAGACCATCATCATCGGAATGAGCCATAATAAGCGCTCCCATTAAACGAGTACTTACTCCCCAAGAAGTTCCCCAAACCATCTCCTGTTGGTTTTCTTTGTTGAGAAATTGTACATCAAATGCTTTAGCAAAGTTTTGTCCTAGAAAATGGGATGTTCCTGCTTGAAGCGCTTTACCATCTTGCATCATTGCTTCTATACAAAGTGTATCAACTGCTCCAGCAAATCTTTCACTTTCAGTTTTATGACCTTTAGTGACAGGAAGTGCTAGGAAATCTTCGGCAAAAGTAGCGTAAACTCCTAACATTCTGTTCGTTTCTTCAACTGCTTCAGCTTTATTTGAATGTGCCGTATGTCCTTCTTGCCATAGAAATTCAGCCGTTCTCAGAAAAGGCCTAGTTCTCATTTCCCATCTTACTACATTAGCCCATTGGTTAATCAAAAGTGGTAAATCTCTGTAAGATTGTATCCAGTTTTTATAGGTACTCCATATAACTGTTTCTGATGTTGGTCTTACAATGAGTTCTTCTTCCAGTTTAGCTTCTGGGTCTACCACTACTCCTTTTCCATCTTCAGCATTTTTTAAGCGATAGTGTGTTACTACAGCACATTCTTTAGCAAACCCTTCTACATGGTCAGCTTCTTTGCTTAAAAAAGATTTAGGTATGAATACAGGGAAATAGGCGTTTGTATGACCTGTCTCTTTAAACATTTTATCGAGTGTCGCCTGCATTTTTTCCCAAATAGCATAACCGTATGGTTTTATTACATAACAGCCTCTTACTGCTGAAGTTTCTGCTAAATCTGCTTTCTTTACCAGCTCTTGGTACCACATTGGGTAATTTTCACTTCTTTTCGGTATCCCTTTTGCCATTTCGTTAAATGAATTGATTTTTAATTTAAATGGTTATAATATTGAAAGGTTCGATGCTAAATGCTATATTTACTTAAAATACAACAATTTTTAGTGTTTAAGTGTCTTATAAATTGAAGGCAAATATATTTTTTTAATTGACCTTTCAAATAATTTAAGTGCTTTAATTAACTAATCATAAATCATGGGAAAGATCATAAAAATATTAATTATCTCTTTACTCTTTTCTACTTATGCTTTTGGGCAAGCGTCAGAAGAGTGGGATGATACCTATTTCTTCACTAGTGATAGGGAGAAACCAGCTTCTATCTCTAAAGATATGAGGTTAAAACCTAATGTGAACTTTGAAGCACCTGCGGCATCTAAATATGCTAATCCCGATTATAATGGAGATGTGGTAGTCAATGATCAAGGGTATAATTACTACAATGAAAGTCAGGTAGATAATTTCTATGATGAGAACTATGTATTTGGTTCAAATTATATGAATAATAATATGTGGGCAATGAATAGCCCTTGGGGTTGGGGAAATGGAGCTTACTCGGCTTTCAATGATCCTTTTTTCAGTCCTTACTATCCATACGGATATACTGCTAGAGGATTAGGAATGAATAGATGGGGTACAGGTTTTGGAATGAATTATGGATTTGGTAGTATGTTTGGCCCGAGAATGGGTTGGGGTATGGGTATGGGTAACGGCTTTTACGATCCCTTCTTTGATCCTTTCATGAATCCTTACTATGGAGGTTTAGGCTTTGGCATTGGAAGTGCTTGGGGTTCTCCCATGTTCAATAGATTTAATGCATTTAGACCTCGTGTAGTAGTAGTAGAAAGGACTAGAAGCGTTCAGAACAGAATAAATAGAGGTAATGTAGCTAACTACCAAAGAAACGCTAATAATGCTAGTAGAATGGCATCTTATAAGCCCTCTGCAGATCGAAATAGAGTTGCTAGTTCTAGAATAAGAAATATAGAACAGCTTCAGCAAAGAACGGCAAATAGGGTTAATGGAAGAGTTTCAAGTTCTGGTAATTCTTCTAATTCTTATTCAGGAAGGTCATCTTACTCAACAGGTAGAAGTAGTAGCTCTTATAATAGAAGTTCTTCTAACTTTAACAACAGTTCAAGAAATAGGAGTTCGTCTTTTTCTAGTCCAAGCAGAAGCTTTAGTTCAGTAAGTAGCTCTTATGGAAGGAGTTCTTCTGGTAGAAGCAGTGCTCCTGTAAGAAGAGGCAGACAATAAAAAATACAGTCAAATACTTTGAAGCGAACTTATTTTTATAGGTTCGCTTTTTTATTTAGTAGTGTTTTAAATAATATGCATTCATATAAAAATAATAATATGTTAAAGAGAGGGCTTTGTTTTACTTTTTTTCTTTTGTCTTTTTTATTCTATTACCAACAAGTTAATGCCCAATACTTTAGACAGGCATTAAGATATTCTCAAACAACTTTTGGTGGTACTGCTAGAACTCAGGGTTTTTCAGGAGCTTCTGTAGCATTAGGAGGAGACTTATCAAATGCATCGCTCAATCCGGCAGGGTTAGGGTTTAATCGAAGATCAGAAATCAGTATCACACCCGGTTTAGGGTTTAATAATGCCTCTGCTGACTATTTTACATATCCTAGAAATTTTGCAGAAAATAGCAGCGATTCGAGAATTAATTTTAACATAGCATCATTAGGAGCAGTTTTTTCTAAATCAAAAAATGGGTTAAGCAGTAACTTTGGAGGCTCTTTTGCCATTAGTGTAACTAGGATTAATGATTTTAATAATTCTGTAGTTTACAGAGGTGTTAATGATTCAACACAATTAGTTGATTCATTTTTACAACAAGCTGGAGGAACTCCTTGGGATGCACTAGACCAACAAGGAGAAACCGGTATCTTCGATTCTCGCGGATTAGCTTATTTTACATACCTCATTGGTCCTGATTATGATGCTGACCCACAAAACTTTAATGAGTATACAACCCCTATTGCACCACCTCAGGTTTTTCCAACACTACAGCAAGAGACTATAGACACTAGAGGAGCACAATATGAATGGAATTTTGCTTATGGAGGAAACTATGATGACAGAATTTACTATGGTGTGGGATTGGGTATTCAAACGATAAGGTATATAAGAGATAGAGAATATACAGAAAGTATTGCTGATCCTGACTCTCCATTTAGAGAGCTTATTTATCAAGATAGGCTTAGTCAAACAGGTTTTGGAGTTAATTTAAAAGCAGGTCTTATTTATAGAGCTAATGATAATTTAAGAATAGGGCTAAGTGCCGTAACACCTACTTGGATGCGCATAACTGAAAACTTCGAAGAAGAAGTGTTTACCTTTTGGAATAATCCCACTGTATTTGATGGATTTAATGAAGATGGAACAGAAAGGTTTATTGTATTGAATAACTTCAACGAACGAGCTTTATACGATGAAATCTATTTTAATTTGAGAACTCCTGCTAGGGTAAATGCCGGAATTGCTTATTTCTTTGGAAAAAAGGGTTTCATTACTGTCGATTTAGAATATCTTAACTATGGTAGTGCCAGGTTAAATAATCCTCGATTTTCGATTGATGGATTCGATGCAGGCTTTGATTTTGAGGGAGATAATGATGTAATAGAAGAAATCTATAGTAGCAATATTAATCTGAGAGTAGGAGGAGAGTTTAGGCTTAACGATTTTAGGTTTAGAGGCGGTTATGCGTATTATAGTGACCCTTTTGCCGAAGACGATAGATTAGGTAATGAAGTGATGAGCTTTTCTTTAGGAGCAGGCATTAGAAAAAGAGATTTCTATGTAGATTTAGCTTTGGTTAACGAACGATATACGAATGAAGTAAGACCTTATGAGTTTTTTGATGTTTTTGCCGAAGTGAATACAAATCCAGTAGCATCAGTAGCACAAAATAGATTAAGGGCATTATTTACTTTTGGCTTTTTTTATTAAGTAAATGAAGAAGAAGATTATTAACGATCCGGTTTATGGATTCATTTCTATTAATTCTAATCTGATTTTTGATGTTATACAGCATGCTTATTTTCAAAGGCTAAGAAGAATAAAACAGTTAGGACTTACCGATTTTGTCTATCCGGGAGCATTACATACTCGCTTCCATCATGCTTTAGGTGCAATGCACTTAATGAGTGTCACACTCGATGTATTGCGAAACAAAGGACATGAAATTAATAATGAAGAATATGAAGGAGCTTTGCTGGCAATTCTATTGCACGACATAGGACATGGTCCTTTTTCACATGCGCTTGAAAGGAGTATATTAAAAGGTGTGCATCATGAAGATATGTCTTTATTAATTATGCAAAAGCTTAATAAAGACTTTAATGGCGCTCTGGAAGCAGCTATAGCAATGTTTACCAACAAGTACGAACGGAAATTTTTTCATCAGTTAGTTTCCAGCCAATTGGATATGGATCGACTCGATTACCTACAAAGAGATTGTTTTTTTACAGGAGTGATAGAAGGGAAAGTAGGATTTGACCGAATCATAAGAATGCTAGATGTACATAATGATTCTATTGTTGTTGAAGAAAAAGGGATTTACAGCATCGAAAACTTCTTAAATGCTCGTAGACTTATGTACTGGCAAGT
>JBCDJE010000255.1:0-6394 GCA_038748185.1 Bacteroidota bacterium | reverse complement strand
GATAAGTTACTATTTAGCATGTTGGATGTTAAGTTTTTTGGCTGTGCGATTATATTTTTCTAGTCGCGATTGGTCTCAGACACAATTTCTGATTGGTAATTTATTTTTTGCGCTATTATTTGCTTTGTTGGCTAAAACTTTGGCAGGCATCAATGCAGTGTTGCTTGAGCGCTTATTTTTTGAAAGAGAAACTTACCAATGGTTAGAACTTTATAACATTTGGCTTAAAAGCTGGTGGGATATATACCAAGGTATTTTATATTACCTAATTTATGTTGCGGGATTAGTCGCACTTGATATATACACGCGTTATAAAAACCAGTTCAGTCTATCCTTAGAATTAGAATCGAAGTTGGTGCGTAATCAATTACAAACCCTGAAAATGCAATTAAAACCTCATTTTCTATTTAATGCGCTAAATACAATTGCTATGATGGTCAGGCGGCAAAACAATGATAAAGCCGTAGAAATGATTTCAGGTTTAAGTGATATGTTAAGAAGTTCGCTTAGCAGTGAAAATCGGCAGTTTGTAAGTCTAGAAGAAGAACTGGCGCTTTTAAAGAAATACCTAGCGATAGAAGAAGTGCGCTATCAAGACAGATTGCAAATAATGTTAGATATTGAGCCAACAGTGTTACCTTGTAAAGTGCCAAACCTCATTTTACAACCCATTGTAGAGAATGCTTTCAAACATAGTATAAGTGGAAGCATAGGTGATGAACTTATTAAAATTTCTGCTAAAAAAGTGCAAAAAGAAGTATGGTTGGATATATTTAATACGGGTTCTTCCTTACCACCCGACTGGACGATGGTGAGTAGCAAAGGCATAGGAGTTGCCAATACAGCACATCGTCTGCGGCAGCTTTACCAGGGAGGTTTTCGTTTTCAGGTATCTGATGAAAATGATGGGGTTTTAGTACGAATAATTTTACCATTTCAAAAATTAGATCATGGCTAAGATTTCGGTAATTATTGTTGACGATGAAAAAGAGGCTAGAGAAGGAGTAGCCCTACTGCTTGAAAAAGATAAAGAAATTATGATAAAAGCTTTATGTAAAAATGGATTAGAAGCGATTAAAGCGGTACAAGAACATCAACCGGAACTCATGTTTCTGGATATACAAATGCCATCGGTAAATGGTTTTGAAGTGCTTAGTAGTTTAAGTGAAGATAATTTGCCAGAGGTTGTTTTTATCACTGCTTTCGATCAGTATTCATTGAAAGCTTTTGAAAACCATGCTGTTGATTATTTGCTCAAACCATTTACCGATGAGCGTTTTTACAATGCATTAGAACATGCAAAAAAACGTGTAATAGCCAATAGAAACAACCGCAGTAAAGCACCACTTAGTAATTTACTTGGCAATATAAATGAAAAAGTTAGCAAGTCGACACCACACCAAATTGTGCAAGAAGCAAATGCTGGGAATAAAATTATTAATAATCGCTTGGTGATAAAAGCTGATGGGAAAATTTACTTTGTGGCACTAAATCAAATTATTTGGGTGCAAGCGTTTGATTATTATGTGAAAGTACACATAAATGCGCGTTTTTATTTAGTTCGTGAGAGTATGAAAAAAATGGAGCAACTTTTACCTAAAGAGCAATTTATTAGAGTTCATAAATCAAGCATTATCAATTTACACCATGTAGAAGAATTAGAACCCTATTTTAATAATGAATTTGTTGCTAAAATGAGTAACGGAGAAAAAATTAAAACTAGCCGAAATTACAGAGATAATTTGAGAGGAGTTTTGTGATTGTTCAAGCTGATTTTTAGTTATATAGCATAACGCTACATGGTCATTAATAACATACTTAAGCTCATAATAATCATAAGTCCATCTTCAATTATTGTTACTATGCTCATTGGTAAGTTAAAAACATCGCCTAAACAAGCACATTTAATAGCTTTCTTGTTGAGTACAGTTTGTAATACACCAATAACACTTAAGGTCATTATTGTAAGAGCGACACTATGGGTAATTAAAGGATTGAAATTTACTAACAATGCGAAACCTAATAATACTTCAGTGAATGCGTATACATAACCCCAAGCAGGAAATTTTCTTGCGATAATGTCATACATCAGATAGCTATCCTTGAAGCCTTTTAAATTCAACATTTTAAAAAATGAAAAACTCAAGAAGAAGCCTGCCATAAAGTGCCGCATCCACCTTCCTAAATCAATGCTTAGCTGAGTAATTTCAATAGTAAGCGTTATTGAAAAAATATAGACGAAAATTAATAATATTGGTTTATAAGCTGATACCCATGACTTATTAGATTCAACTGTCTCATTATGTTTTCGAGCAGTTATCTGATATCTTTTTCCTAAGGGCAATAATTTTTCTTGAAGTATTGAAGTAGGAATATGATCAGTCATGCTTATTGTTGCTGAGTTATTTTTCTTAGAAACTGAAACCTCTCTTATCTCTTCAATTTTAAGTAAAGCAGATTTTATTTTTGCTTCGCAGTTGTCACAAGTCATTCCCAATAGTTGATATTCATATGTCATCGCTATTATTTGTTTAAGTAAAATAATAGTACAAAGCTATCTATGACACATTTTTGCTCTATTACGAAATTTTGGGAATATTTTATGATATTATTAAAGCTGATCAATTGATTTTCGCTTATTCTCTTTCAATTGCTTAAAAAAAGTCGGACTTAAGCCAGTTGTTTTTTTAAACTGACTGCTTAAATAGGCTACGCTTGAATAATTCATTTTATGAGCAATTTCACTTAACGATAATTCGTCGTACATTAATAATTCCTTAACTCTTTCTATTTTTATAGCGATCAGATATTTTTCGATAGTAGTGCCTTCAACTTCAGAAAATAACTTGCTAATTGAAGAGTAATCTTGATGTAACGCTTCGCTTAAGATTGATGACAAATTATTTCTTAAAGTAAAATCCTCATCATAAACTAATTTGATTATCCTATTTTTAATTGTTTCAATTATTTTCTGCTTTTTATCATTTAAAAGCTCAAAGCCAAATTCTCTTATATTTGTTATCGATACTTTGCAATTCATCATGATGTAAATCATCACTTAGTTCAACTTCTCCTAAGTTCACCGATTGTATATTGTATTTGAGTTTTGCCAGTTCATCTGATACGACTAACTTACAGCGATTACATACCATATTTTTTATATAGATCTTCACTTTTTCTCAACAGGTTCAAATACTTAGAAAGAAACATCAACACCTCCCATAAAAGTGATGCCAGGCATGGGATAGCCTATGTCAATCTGATAGTTGGTATCGGTAAGATTTTCTCCTCTTAGCCAAACTCGTAAATTTTTATTTACGTGATAAAAAAGTCGTGCATTCAATAGAAAGTAATCAGTTTCGGTAGGGTTCTCTGTGGTGACTTGAGCAAGCCCTGAAATTTGGCTTGCATGTGCAATGAACTTGAATTTTTGCCATTGATATTCAGCTTGTACATTGATCTGTTGCTCTGGTGCATAAGGAAGCGGCATTTCTTTATGTAACCAAGCATAATTGAGATTGAATTTCAACTGTTCTATTGGTTGGTAAGTAGCAAGCAATTCTATACCCGAATTAGTAAACTTTCCTGCATTTACTTTTTGAGGTGGTCCGGATGATCGTGGTAAAGTTACAATCAGGTTATCGCCCGAACTATAAAATAGAGTGAATTCAGTGTATAATTTTGAATTGAGTAAATGCCTAGAATGAGAAATCTCGTAATTCCACATAGACTCAGGTAGTAACATATTATTTGCGATAGGAAAGATGAAATAGTCAACAATAGTAGGACTCCTAAATCCTCTTGAAACGTTAGCTTTCAGTGCAGCAAGTTGAGCATATTCCCAACTTAATCCTAATCCGGGTACTGAGAAAGGGCCATATTGTGAATTTTCGACTAATCGATAACCTCCGTTAAAAGTTAAATTTTCTGTGATTTCTTGTTGTATTAGGATATAAAAATCTATTTCATTCAAATCCCTATCTTCATTAAGCATGATATTCGGGTTTTGTGCTAACCCCCCAAAGTGCTTGTAATCAGTTCCAATTGTGATAGTGTTTCCTTTGAGCAATTTCAAGTTTTGGTAAAAAGTAAATCCTATATTTTGGTCTTCAGAGTGCCAACCATCAAAAAAATCGTGTGTGCCGAAATTGTAGAATCCTCTAAAAGCTCCATCAATTTTATCACCTCGATTTTCTATTGAAGCAGCCAATCTGCCTCTCTCATACCTGTAATCATGGTCTTGAAAAGGCATGCCTTCTATACCGGGATCAAAAAAAACAGCGTCAGAAATATTACCATCTACAGTAAACCGCCAAGCTTCATTAGGGCTGAAAGCTATTTTGGCAAAACCTTGTGTATTATTGAAGTTATCTTTTCCATCATCCCTAAAACCATTGGTTCTACTATGATTTACGGAGGCATAAATTTCCCATTTATCTGAAAGAAATGCAGAAGATGCCGCAAATTGCCCTGTTGCTGCTGAACCCCAAGCACCTTTTATTTTGCCTGAAAAACCATGCTTTTTAGCTTTTGCGGTAATAAGATTAATTGCCCCTCCCATTGCATTAGAGCCATAAAGTAAAGAAGCAGGTCCTCTAATAATTTCTACTCTTTCAATGTCTTCACTTTGATAGGAGTCACCAATAGGATGCCCAAAAAGCCCCATAAACTGTGGTTGCCCATCAATTAATACAAGTACTTGTGTGTTTGGTGTGCCACTTAGTCCTCTAATGCTAATGTTTCCAGCTGAGACAGGACCTACGCCAAATCCACTAAGCATCCTTTCATTCAGGAAAAGACCGGGCACTTGCTGATGTAAGATAGGGAGCACATTATTTTCAGTACTGTTTTCAATTATTTCCTTTTGTATGATAGAAATACTTGCCGGTATTTTTGCTTTTTGTACTTTATTTCTGGTGCCTGTGACAACTACTTCTTGTAATTCAAAATCGGTACTATCAGTTGGGTAAAAAGAGTACTGAGCGAATAAATCAGCAACACGGGTAAAAACTATCAGCATGATAGTTAAGATAGCAATTTTTAATTTGACGGTAGCAGGAGTATTATAAAGCATGTTTTTATTTCCAAGGCCAATCTACACAGGTTTTAATATCTGGAAAAAGCACATAGTCTGCTTTTCCTTTCATTACAAAAACTTTTGCTTTGTTTAAGCCTGTTTTTTTCTTTACAAAATCAATAGTTTTACCTGAAACAGCTACATCATCAACAATAAGTATCTTATCTTGAGTTGGTAACTGAGTAAGTGGAATATCGAATTGTACAAGCAACTTAGGCGACTCGTAAGCCGGATTATTATCAGGTTTGCGATAATTTACATGAATGATCTTCATATCGCAACCCAGTTGATGAGCTACCAAACTTGCGGGTACAATCCCTCCTGAACCGATGCCAATTACTAGTTTTGTTTCCGGAAAAACAAATTGTTTCAAAGCACTACTGACGTCTTTCAAGCTAAGTTTGTGTTTCTCTTTCGGAACAATCATCGCAAAATTCAAGAAGCCTGAAATCTATTCTTCATCTTTAAAGCAAAAAAATTAACGACACCCAACAAAATAATGCCTACGAAACCATTGCTTACCGAATTTGTAAAGAACATTGTGCCAGAAATATCTCCCGGCACTAAGTTAAGAATCGGTAGGATAAACATAGAAACTAATTTAGTAATTACATATGCCAAAGGGGCTGCGAAGAAGTTTTTTGGTGTTAATTTTAATAAAATAGCTGCAATAATTACGAAAATACACAGCTCTATTGAAAGCACCCTTACTATTTCCCATGCAGGATTTCCTGTAATAAGATGATTGATAATTGGGGCAGAGATACCGGCAATAAGTCCTACATGTATTCTATAAAAAAGTAAAGCTACAAAAGGCGCATAAAATATTGGCAAAAACATAGCACCAGCAGGTGTTCCATTTATAGCAGGTAATAGATGGAAAATAAAAGGTAAGACCAGTGTAAGCAAGGTAAAACCTAAAACAGCTTTCCATTGTAAAGTATCTACTAATTGGTTTTTAGATAAAATTATTTCTTCAGGTTTCATAATCAAAAAGCTTATCCAATTTTAAAAAATCAATTTGGCAGTATTAAGTTAGTAAAAAAATCATACAGTATAAATGATGTTCACTATTTTATCATTAAAGAAGGATTAACAATGAGTAGAAATGAGTTATTGCTTACAATTTTAATTATTGAAGTGTGTATTTTTGAAAAATGCTGAAACTTGACTTCATCCTTATCTTAAGTTCCATTGGTCTTGCTCAAGCACTGTTCTTATGTGCCTATCTTTTCACACTTCAAAAAGGGAATAAGAAAGCGCATATTTTTTTGGGTTTCGTGATTTTAGGTTTAACCATTCGCATAGGCAAGTCAG
>JBCDJE010000254.1:0-6412 GCA_038748185.1 Bacteroidota bacterium | reverse complement strand
CCTCATAAGCCAGAAAATAAGCTTTTCTCAAATTTCCCGCGGATGAGTTTTTTACAGGTAAGAATACATTATGAAAATGGCTAAACTCTGGTAGGGGAGGATGATCTTGGGTAAGAGATTGTACAGAGCTAATATGCACTGTTTTTTCATCCCGGCTAAGCGCGTCCCTTTCGGATTCTAGCTTTTTTGCGATATTGATTAATGCGCTAATAAGATAGGAAACAGAGCTTTTGGTAGTACCAATATTGGTCATGAAAAGTACGGTATTTCTTGAAGTTTTATTAATCTGAATACCAAATAAATCCATTAAATAACGATTTTTAAAAGTGTCTCCATCTACTCCGGTTTTACCTACATGCAAAGTGATTTTAGTAGGATCAAGCACAAATTCGTCGCCTTCCCAGGTCTTATTCATTTGTATCCAGCCTTCGTTATTATCATAGTAAACTTCTAGCCCGCTTTCGCGATGTTTTGAAGGAATTAGTTGTCCAAGTGTGATTACTTCGAAATACTTATTCAGTAAAGGATGGGTAGATATTTTTTCTCGCAGTATCATCGCCATTTCAATGCTTTTTTCTACCATCTCGAAACCCTCAAACATGATTTGCCTTCTACCTACATCTAAAGAAGCGAGTATTTGATAATTAGCCGAAGTAGAAATATGCGTCATGTAAGCCTCATGAAAAGATTCTTCTGCTTTTCGCTTAAATTCTTCGTCATGGATATGTATCATAGAACCCTGCCTGAGACTCGAAAGCGTCTTGTGGGTTGACTGTGTACTGTAGACTCTGATTTTTACTTTTTCAGGGTCTGGCATTGCTTGTTCATTCGGATTTTTTCTCCAATTTTTGTAGGCAATATGGTACTCTTCTGAATGGTACTTTTCATTTAGCTTCTTGGCTACATGCATACCTGTACGTTGCCTGTAAGTTGGAGAAAATGCCGCAAATCCAAACCAAGCTTCATCCCAAAGAAAAATCATGTCTGGTTTTATGGCTAATACTTCTTCCATCACTTTTTCCACATTATAAACAATCCCATCGAAAGTGCAATTTGTCAAGATTATCATTTTAACCCTGTCTAACTGATTAGCTTCTTTCAGCTCATAGATTTTTTCTTTAATTGCTGAAAGCGGTACTCCTCCAAACATAGAAAATTCATCAAGTGCATAACCATCCATATAAATGGGGAAAGCACCAGAAAGTACCATGCTATAATGGTGTGATTTATGGCACTCCCGATCAATTAATACAATATCACCGGGTTTTACTAAACTTTGGGTAACTATTTTGTTAGAGGTGGAAGTACCATTTGTAACAAAGAAGGTTTGTTTAGCTCCAAAGGCTTTTGCTGCTAGTTGTTGTGCTTTTTTTAACGGTCCGGTTGGCTGTAACAGAGAATCCAGCCCACCTGTAGTGGCTGAGGTTTCGGCTAGAAACAGGTTTCTGCCGTAGAAATCACCTAAATCTCTTGCCCAATGTGATTTAAATATTGAGTTACCTCTTGAAATGGGCATCGCATGAAATACGCCTGTCGGTTTTTGACTGTAGTCTATCAATGCAGAAAAGAAGGGCGTTTCGAACCGATCAGCAATGCCTCTTTTTATACTTAGATGCATTTCTTGTAAGTCTTCCATCCTGAAGAATATGCGCCTAAATAATTTTAAGTCTTCGTCATTACAGCTCGTAATAGATCTGTCAGTAACTAAATAGAGGTCTATTTCGGGTCGTAATTTTTTTATTGCTTGCCCTAAAAGTGCACCTAGGCCGGTTTCTATATGATCTTTAAGATAATCGTAGCGGGTTTGAGAAATGAATGGTTTTAATATTTTGAGACTATTTTTTGATTTAAAGGGTAAATCATACCTAATTACACAACTCTGTATGTTATAATTAAAAAGGATAGCGATTAAAGCATCTTGAAAATTATGCGCAAATACGAGCTCGTCTATAAACTTACCGTTTGAATCTCTTACTTCATTAAAATTTGCTCTTGTTTCTGTCTCACCTTGTTTTGTTAGGTTGTCTACAAAAAGTACTTCATAATAGTATTGCTTGCATGTTATTTCTCTTGTAGTTGATCTACGTCCTTTTTTTGAAATATGATCTAGTGATTTTTTTCGATAAGATTCGCTTACCAGTTCTCTTACCATACCGGTGATTTGATGATAGAAAGCAGCATACGATTTAGTTGAGAAGAGAGTATTCAAATTTTTCAGACTAGTAGTACCGGGATATGCCCAGTAAGGCTCAATTATCGCAAGTAATGAAAGAATTGATTTTATTTCGCTGTGGAGCTTGTTGAAACCTGTTTCTTTTAATGCTTTTCTTGATAACTCAGCAGCTTTAGTTTTTAGGTCGTTCCATATATCTACACGGCATTGTGAGATATTGAAATGATAATTTGAAAAATATTTTGAAGCGTTAAATTCATCATTATTCATTTTTTTGAGTTTTATAAAAATTAATATTATTTCATATACTGCTTTATTTTTTTAATTTATTTTTAAACTTATACCAATTAGATTGAGCGGGAGGTGGCAGCTCGCTTTCCAAACTTTCTTGTATTTTCTTAATACGGGTAGGTTTTTTGATTGGGCCCAAAGAGTGTAAATAAGAGAGATCAGCGCCTTTTTGATATACAGGAAAGGTATGGGCTTTATCCCTAAAACTTTTCAAAGGTTGTCCTAATCTCAGTAGGCCATTTTTCCTACTTCTTTTTACTCTATCAAAATCTATTTCTATCGGTATCATTTCTTCTACCTGATCGGCTTGGTAAATAATACCACCATCCGGACCGCACACCAAAGATCGACCCGTTCCTCCAGTTTCTAACCCGTTTACATCAAATATGTAACACTGATTAACTGCCGAAGTAGCACGAACAATAGAAAGTTCTATGTCTCTATCTATGGTACCGGTAAGCGTAGGATGAATAATTACTTCTGCACCCATTGCAGCCAGCGTCCGTGATGTTTCAGGAAACCACATGTCGTAACAAATAGACAAGCCAAACCTACCAACTTTTGGTACATCAAATACGCAAAATTCATTTCCACCAGTTACACCTTCTTCATAGGGCAGAAAAGGGAACATTTTACTATAGCGCCTTATAATTTCTCCTTGTGGATTTATGACAGTAGCGGTGTTATAAATTCCTCCATTTTTTTTTTCAAACATAGAACCGGGTATAAGCCATACACGATGCTTCTTAGCCATATCCTGAAAAGCTTTTTCAGTATCATTAGGAAATGCTTGGGCATGATGTGTAAGTGGACCGAAAGGTGAAAGTTCGCTAAAAATAACCATCTCTACCCAAGGATATATAGACATTAGCACATCCAGTTTAAAACGTATTGTTTCTAAGTTTGGATAAGCTGTGTGTACTTTCATTTGTATTCCGGCAATTGAAAATGTCTTCATATTTCTCAATAATTAATTTTATAAGCAGCTATCTTTTTTTTACAAATTGGAAGAACTGTTATAGTTTTAAGCAACCAGCTCTGGTGAAGCCGTCAACTTCATTAACTCCTCTTCCAGAATGTTTAACCCTTTTTCCAATTGCTCATCAGTAATTACTAAAGGGCTCAATATTCGAATTACATTTTTAAATGTTCCTGCCGATAAAATCACCAAACCTCTTTTAAAACAATTCATTACCAATTTAGCAGTAAGTTCAGCATACGGTTGGTTTGGGTCACTGTGCTTTACAAGTTCAATAGCATTCATAGCGCCAAGTCCTCTCACATCACCAATCACATCGAATCTAGCTTGCATGGCTTTAAACTTAGCAGTTACTTTATCACCTATTTCAATTGCTCTTTCATTTAAGTTATTATCTTCAATAAATTTAATGGTAGCCAATGCTGCTACACAAGATACAGGGTTACCTAAATACGTACCGCCAATGGTTCCCGGTTTGGCCTTATCCATAATTTCTGCTCTGCCGATCACACAACCAATAGGCATACCTGAACCCATAGATTTAGCCCATGTGGAAATATCAGGTGTAACGCCGAAATGTTGGTAAGCCGCCCACTTTCCTGTTCGCGAAAAACCACTTTGTACCTCGTCGATAATAAGCATCATGCCATGTTCTGTACATATTTCTCTTAAACCTTGTAAGAACTTTTTAGGTACTACATTAAAACCTCCTTCACCTTGTACAGGTTCAATAATTACCGCTGCTACTTGTTCAGGTGCCACACTATTTACCAATGCTTTCCTAAATTTATGTAATTCTTTTTCAGAAAATTCTTCCTTCGAAAGCCCATTGTGGTTTTTATAGAAATTTGGAAAAGGTAAGCGATAAACTTCAGGGGCAAATGGACCGCAACTTGATTTATAAGCTACTTTTGAAGTAAGAGACATAGCCATCATAGACCTACCATGAAAAGCTCCTGTAAAACAAATTACTGCCTGCCTACCTGTAGCTTGTCTAGCAATTTTTATGGCATTTTCAACAGATTCGGCTCCTGTATTGGTCAACATTACTTTAGTGTGCTCACCATGTGGGAAAAGATTGGCGAGCTTTTCTGCCAATGCTACATAAGGCTCATAAGTTGCTACATGAAAACAAGCATGAATGAGTTTTGCAGCTTGTTCTTGAATTGCCTTTACTACTGGCTCAGGGCAGTGCCCAGCATTTAATACGCCTATGCCTCCAGCGAAATCTATCATTTCTGTTCCGTCTGCGCCAATCATAATACCGTCTTTCGCACTACTTACTGTAGCCGGATTAAAAATACCAACCCCATGTGGTACTACTTTTTTCCTTCTTTCTATTAATTCTTTTGCTTTACTCATTTTCTTATATAAAAAATAAATATTCAGTTTAAATTTTTCTGAAATCTAGTCAACATAAATCGTTTTCGCATTTACAAATTCTTTGATTCCATGATGGGAAAGTTCTCTGCCATATCCTGATTTTTTTATCCCGCCAAAAGGCAGTCTCGGGTCTGATTTAACCATGGAATTAATAAATACTCCACCCGAATTGATTTTTCTACCTAAGACAACTGCTTTTTCAATATCCTTTGTCCAGATGG
Organism: Bacteroidota bacterium; assembly: GCA_038748185.1. GTDB lineage: Bacteria > Bacteroidota > Bacteroidia > Cytophagales > Flammeovirgaceae > Chondrinema. The sequence continues at coordinate 1,365 of JBCDJE010000254.1, read as the reverse complement.
AAGCGCCCAAGCCATAAATAGATTTATTTGCATACAAGATTGCTTCTTTTTCATCTTGCACTGGTATAATACTAGCTGCAGGACCAAAAGTCTCCTCATCAAAACCTGGCATGCCAGGCTTCACATCAACCAATAATGCAGGGTTAAAATGCGCTTTTTCCTGTTCTCCACCAACTATTAATCCTGCACCAGCTTTTATAGTTGCTTTTACTTGTTTATTCAGGTTTTCCGCCAAATCAATTCTTGCCAAAGGACCAGTAGTAGTTTCAGTAAGTAACGGATCGCCTGTTTTCAAGGCAGTAATTTCTTGATACACTTTCTCTGTAAAAGCTTCCTTTACTGATTCCACAACAATGAAACGTTTTGCTGCAATGCAGCTTTGCCCTGCATTGAGCATTCGAGATTGTACCGCCACCTTTGCAGCTTGCGCTAAGTCAGCATCAGGCAATACGATAAACGGATCAGAGCCTCCAAGTTCTAGCACAGTTTTCTTTATGTTCTGCCCTGCAAGAGAAGCTACAGCACCACCAGCTCGCTCGCTACCAGTAAGGGTTACTCCTTGTACAATATCGCTTTTTATTACTTGTTTGACTAAATCTACATCTATAATAAGTGATTGAAAAGCGCCTTCAGGAAACCCTGCTTCTTTAAAAATACCTTCAATTGCTAAGGCACAACCGCTAACATTTGGTGCATGCTTTAGCAAGGCGATATTGCCGGCCATGAGGTAGGGCGCTGCAAACCTGAAAACTTGCCAATAAGGAAAGTTCCAAGGCATAACGGCGAGTATTGCACCAATCGGTTCATAACTTACAAAGCTTTTTTGGGCATCAGATTCAATAACTTCATCTTTAAGAAAAGCTTCAGCATGCTCAGCATAGTATTCACACACCCAAGCACATTTTTCCACTTCGGCTAAGGCTTCTTTAATAGCCTTTCCCATTTCAAGGGTTATTGTTCGAGCATAGGTTTCTTTATTCTCTCTTAGCAAATTAGCTACTTTGTAAAAAAGAGAAGATCGATGTCCAAAAGAAGTTCCCTTCCAAGTTTTAAATGCACTTGTACTTTTCTCTAATTTTTCGCTCAGTGCTTTTTCTGTGAGTATTGGATATGTAGCTATTATTTCGTTAGTAAATGGATTTATAGTTTCAAAAGTCATACGTACAAATTAAAAAATTTCTTTAAAAATGCAAATTAGTTACTCTTTACTTTAGAATTTCATAAAAAAAAGATTCGATATAAAATATTTTCTTTTTTATGATCATCAGTTAAGATAAACTTCCTTTAATATAATTTTTCATTAAGCTGTATAAGCTTGAGTAAGCTACTTAAAATGTTCGAATATTAGAGATTAGCATATCTATT
>JBCDJE010000253.1:0-6427 GCA_038748185.1 Bacteroidota bacterium | reverse complement strand
TTTTTTTTCCACTCAAGGTACTGAGATCGACTTCTTTATCAAAGATATCTTTTCTAATAAAGGTAGGAGCTTTGTCTCCTTTGTGAAGTTTCATAAATAATTCCTTTTCATTCAAAAAATTTAGTATTAAACGATGGTTTTGAATTTTCTATACGCATTGGTTAAATGATTACTCAGGATTTACTTTAACTTTGGTTTGTTAGATTTTAAGGCTAATTTTCAAATAAATATTTGTGTGTAAATGATTCGCATAATATTTTGATAACTCGCAATTCCTCTAATTAAATTGATAAATATGAAAAAAATGAAAGCTACTATTATTCTGTGTTTATGCACTTTCTTATTGATCTTTCAATCTTATGCTAAAGTTGAACCTGCCTTGTTGTTCTCCGACCACATGGTATTGCAACGCAATGTAGAAGTACCTGTTTGGGGTTGGGCAGCTAAGCGAGAACGCATTACGGTTGAGTTTAACAATCAAGTAATACAAACAAAAGCAGATAAGTCTGGTAAATGGATGCTCAAGCTTGCTCCAACTGCTGCCGGAGGACCCTATAAAATGACGATAAAGGGAAAAAATAATACGATTGTGATTGAAGATATTTTAGTCGGCGAAGTATGGGTTTGCTCAGGGCAATCTAATATGGAATGGATGGTAAAAAACTCAAATGATGCAGAAAAAGAAATAGCGAATGCCAATGATAAATTAATCAGGCATTTTAAAGTATCCAGAGAAATATCATCAAAAGTTAAAGATAAGTTGCCAGGTGGGAAATGGGATGTTTGTTCTTCTGAAACAGTAAGCACTTTTACGGCTGTAGGTTATTTTTTTGCAAAACAATTAAGAGCGAAATTAAATGTACCTATTGGTTTAGTAAATTCTTCTTGGGGAGGAACAAATGTTGAAACTTGGACAAGTTCAGGGGCAATTTCAACCATTCCTAAATACACTAAAATTGCTAATGATATGCAAAACTTGAATATGGAAGAAATGTATGCCCAACAATTAGCTGACCTTAAAGCGAAGATTGGAGATTTTCCAGAAAAAGATGCAGGAATTAAAGACGGAAAAGCTATTTGGGCAGCTTCTGATCTTGATGATGCTCAGTGGTCGGATATGAACTTGCCGGGGCTGTGGGAAAACAAAGGATTACCTGGTGTTGATGGGGTTGTATGGTTTAGGAAAGCTGTTGAGCTTACTGATGAAGAAGCTGCTCAAAAGTATACTTTGCATTTAAGTAAGATAGATGATTCAGACAAAGCTTGGATTAATGGTGAATTGGTAGGACAGACTAAGGATGCCTACAATGAGGAACGAAAATACGAAGTTGCATCAGGTATACTTAAACCGGGGAAAAATGTAATTACTATCAGAATAGAAGATACTGGTGGCGGAGGTGGTGTTTGGGGAGCGGCAGAAATTTTTAAACTGGCATCTCTTCAAAAAACGATTGAATTAGCAGGGAGTTGGAAATATAAAATAGGAGAAGGAAAAGTTGCTGCAAAAAAGTCTCCTAACAGCTATCCTTCTTTATTATTCAATGCAATGCTGAACCCATTGATACCTTATGCAATGAAAGGAGTGATTTGGTATCAAGGAGAATCAAATGCTGGTCAAGCATATACTTACAGAGCGCTTTTTCCTCTGCTAATAAAAGACTGGCGAGAAAAGTGGGGAGCAGGCGATTTTCCATTTCTTTGGGTACAGTTGGCCAATTTTAAAGAAGTTGCCGAGCAACCTATTGGCAGTGACTGGGCAGAATTGAGAGAAGCTCAAACAATGACCTTATCACTTCCCAATACCGGACAAGCAGTAATTATTGATATTGGCGAGGCAGATGATATTCATCCAAGAAATAAGCAAGATGTAGGCTTGAGACTTTCTCTTGCAGCAAGAAAAATAGCCTATGGAGAGGAAATTGTTTACAGCAGCCCTATGTATAAGGAGATGAAATTAGAGGGAAATAAAGTGCGTATCAGTTTTGATCACACTGGGAGTGGTCTAATGATAAAAGATAAATATGGGTATATAAATGGCTTTGCCGTGGCTGGAGCTGATAAAAAATTTCATTGGGCAATGGCTGAATTAGTAGGTGATGAAGTAGTAATTTATTCAGACAAAGTGAGCAATCCGGTAGCAGTTCGCTATGGTTGGGCGGATAATCCTGATGATTTAAATCTGTATAATAAAGAGGGTTTACCAGCTTGCCCGTTTAGAACTGACGATTGGCCCGGTATTACCCAACCTAACTAGGTTTTATAATAAGATTCAATCTTACTCAATGAAAAAAGGATTAGCGATTTATATTTGATAATCCTTTTTTCTAAAAAATGAATACTTATAATTTTTCCAATAGATAATTAGCCAAAAGTTGATAGAAGTGTCCACGATCTGTGCCACCACGTAAACCATGGTTCTTGTCTGGATAGTAAAACGAATCGAATTGTTTGCCAGCACTAATTAGTGCTTGCTGTAAAGCCACAGAGTTTTGAAAATGCACATTGTCATCTCCTGTGCCATGTACTAACAAGAAGTTGCCCTTTAACTTATCAACATGGTTAATAGGGGAATTATCGTCATAACCTGAGGTATTATCTTGTGGCCTTTGTAAATATCTTTCAGTATAAATGCTATCATAAAAACGCCAAGTAGTTACAGGTGCCATTGCTACAGCCGTTTTAAATATATCTGCACCTTTCATAATACATAAAGAAGACATGTAGCCTCCATAGCTCCAACCCCAAATACCAATTCTGCTGGCATCGATATAATCTAGGTTACCGAGGTATTTGGCCGCTTCAATTTGGTCATCTGTTTCATGCTTACCCAATTGTTTATAGGTGATATGTTTAAATGCTTTTCCGCGAAATCCTGTACCTCTGGGATCAACCACTGCAACAATATATCCTTTTTGCACCATAAATTGATGAAAGAAAAAATGTCTGCCAGCCCAGCCTTTACTTACGTTTTGAGATCCGGGACCGCTGTATTGGTAGATTAAGAGTGGATATTTTTTGGATTGATCAAAATCTTTGGGTTTTAACATATAAGCATTGAGTTCTGTACCATTATTCAGTGGTATGGTAAGAAATTCTTTAGATACTATGCCATATTCTTCTAGATTAGTTTGTAAAGTACTATTATCTTCCAAGATTTTAATGCGCTCATTTTTTGGCGTTTTATAAAGACTGTAAGTATTAGGTTTATTAATCTCATGAAAAGTTTCAATAAAATAGGAATAATCAGGACTCATATCCACCGAATAAATACCGCTCTGCGCCGATAACTTTTCTTTTTTCTTACCTTTTAGGTCAATACGATATACATGTTTCTCCATTGGAGAAGCTTCTGTAGAAATATAGTATGCGATTGGTTTTTTACCTTCATCAATACCGATAAGTTCAGTAACTTCCCAAGCTCCTTTGGTAATCTGGAATTCTTCTGTACCATCCATACTATAGCTATAAATATGTTTATAGCCATCTTTTTCACTTGTTCTTATAAAATGTTCTCCATCTTTTAAATAAGTGAGATCATTGCAATAATTAATATCTATATAGGTATTGCTTTTTTCAGTAAAAACTACTTGGCTTTCTCCATTTGCAGCTTTCACATGAAGAATTTCGAGTTGATTTTGCAAACGATTCATCTTTCTTACAGAAAGCAAATCAGGGCTTTTTGTCCAAATTACTCTTGGTATGTAAATATCAGTTTCGCTTCCCAAAGAAACATCAACAGTTTTTTCTTTATCGAGGTGATAAATTTTTATTTCAATATTGGCATTATCTTCTCCTGCTTTTGGATACTTAAAACGATAATCTTCTGGATATAGGGCACCATTATTCCATAACTGCATATTATATTCAGGTACTTTGTTTTCATCGAAGCGATAGAAGGCTAACTTCTCGCTATCGGGTGACCAGAAGAAAGCTTTTACAAAACCGAACTCTTCTTCATAAACCCAGTCAGTACTACCATTGATAATAGCATTAACCTTTCCATCTTGTGTTACGCGTATTTCCGACATATCAGCGAGGTTAACATAAAACAGATTGTTTTCTCGTACAAAAGCTACTTTACTTCCATCAGGTGAAAATGTAGCGTAAGATTGCTTTCCATTTTTAGAAAGAGGTACAATTTTCTTTGTTTCAAGATCATATACATTATAGTTAGCAGTAAATGATCTACGGTAAATCATCTCCATTTGGGTTAGTAAGAGCATCTTTCTTTCATCTGCACTAAGACTGTAATCACTAATTATATTTCCACTTCCAAGTAAACTGCCTTCAAAAATTGTTTCTACAGCCTTTCCTGTAGTTACATCGACCTTATAAAGATTGTTTTCTGATAATGCTGAATAGTATTTGCCATCATTCATCCAGTTTACATTACTAACCCTTTTCGGCAAAAAGGTAGCTTTCCCGAATACATCTTCTATTGTAATTTGCTTTTGAGCCAGCGCATAAGGAGATATGGCTAGTAAAATCAGGTAAATTAGATACTTCATTTTAATTAATTTGTAGTTTTAAATGTAGGTATTTAGCAATACCTTGGTTTTAGTAATTGTGGTATTAATATGTTGTTTGTAAAATGCTAAGTTTAGTAAAAAGCAATTGATTTTTCTGCCTCAAGCAAAGATAAACTTATTCCATTATTCCTTTGAAAATTCAGGAAAAATACAAAATAGCCACTGTGCAAGCAGCTCCTGTTTTATTTAACAAAGTAGCTACTATACAAAAAGTAATAACACTTTCTGAAGATGCCGCTAAAAAAGGTGCCGCTATGGTTGTTTTCCCAGAATCGTTCATTCCAGCATATCCAAGAGGTCTTTCCTTCGGTGCTACTATAGGAAGCAGAACTGATAGGGGACGAGAAGCATGGCAATTATACTTTGAAAACTCGCTTGAAATAGCTGGAAAGGAAATACACCAAATTTGCCAAGTTGCAAAAAGGCTAAGTATTTACATAGTACTGGGTATTACTGAAAAAGATACGGAAACAATGGGTACACTGTATTGCACTATGGTATTTATCAATGCAAATGGAGAAATATTAGGCGTACACCGAAAATTAAAACCAACAGGTACAGAAAGGGTAATTTGGGGCGAAGGAAATGGAACAAGCCTAAAGGTTTACAATACTGAGCTAGGTCGCTTAGGTGGATTAATTTGTTGGGAAAACTATATGCCTTTAGCTAGAATGGCCTTGTACCAACAAGGTATACAAGTTTATTTAGCCCCCACAGCAGATGCTCGGACTACTTGGCAAGGTACGTTACAACATATTGCTTGTGAAGGTAGGTGTTTTGTGATCGGCTGTAATCAGTATGTTACTAAAAGTATGTACCCCAAGCAGTTTAAAGAAGAACTATCAGACCAACCCGAAGAACTATGTAGTGGAGGAAGTGCAGTTTATCATCCACTAGGTACTAACATTACAGAGCCTGTCTATTACAAAGAGGAGTTATTATTTACAGAAATTAATTTGAAAGATTGTATTAAAGCTAAAATGGATTTTGATGTAGCAGGGCATTATAACCGCCCCGATATTTTCGATTTTTCTTTCCCAAAATCATGAGATTTTTAATTGTATTAACTATCGTATTACCAGTTAGCTGGCATTCTGCTTATGCTCAACAAAAAACACTCTTAATTGCCTACTATAGCAAAGAGGGACATACTAAAAAAATGGCTCAGGCTGTACTGCGAGGAGGAAAAAAGGTTGATGACGTAAAAGTACATTTGAAGTATATTTCTGAGGTTTCTACCACTGAATTATTAGCTGCAGATGCAATTATTGTAGGCAGTCCGGTTTATAATGCAAATGTAGCCCCTGAAGTACAGGCATTTATCAATAGCTGGCCTTTTGAAGGGCAACCATTGAAAGATAAGATTGGTGCAGCATTTGTAACTGCAGGAAGTGCTTCAGCAGGAGAGGAGTTAGTACAGCTTTCTATTTTGCATTCAATGTTGGTTTTTGGAATGGTAATAGCCGGAGGATCTGAATGGGAACAAGCTTTTGGCGCCTCTTCATTTAATGAGGAAAGTCCTTTTGATAATCCAGAAGTGCAAAAAAAATATTTAAAGAGAGGAGAGCAGTTAGGAGAAAGAATAGCGAAACTTGTACTAAAAATGCAGTAGTTAGCAATAAGAAAATAAAAGCAGAGAGGGAAAGGCTAAAAAATGGGGAGGAAAAAAATAGAAGTGAAGAAAGCCTGGCTAGTTAATAAGAAATTGTTGCAAATTAGTTTGCGTAAACGTCAGAGATATCAATCATATCTAAATAGACTTTCAGACATTTTGTAGTAGTAAAAGGAAGAACATTGCTTATGTCATCAGTATTTCTATTAAACCAGACTTCTGCATAAAAACGCCCAACAGCATAAAGGGAAACTTTTGTTTTAGCATAGGTTCTGCTACACAAAAG
>JBCDJE010000252.1:0-6428 GCA_038748185.1 Bacteroidota bacterium | reverse complement strand
CCTATCGAAACTGATATTTTGATCATTCTCAGGTTTACTACTATTTTCCTCTATAGTTTCCCTACTTTTTGATGGAATATATACCGTCGCTTTGCTACCAACAGGTACAGAAACATTCATCGTAAATTTTTCAGAATTATCTTCCCAGCTAATGCCTGCTTTGCCAAAAGAGGTAAGGTTTTCATAAGTAGCACTTGTAACAGTTCCCACCGGCTGTGGTTTGAAAATGATATGTTTATAACCCGGTTGGTACTCATCGGCATGCATTCCCGCTAATTTTCTATAAAACCAAACAATCCCCCCTCCAAACATAGGATGATTGTGAGAGCCACTGTTATCCCATTTTTCTCTAGTGGTAGTAGCACCATCTTTTAACCAAAAACCAAAACTAGGGTAGTCAGTTTTATTGATCGCCTCAAATGCTAATTCGTGCATACCGTTCTCAGAAAGTACTTCAAAGAAAAATTGTGTTCCAAAAATTCCGGTATCTAAATGTCCTTTGTTGGCATTAATATTTGCCTTTAATGCTGCTACTACTTTATTGTATTGTTCTTGTGGTATTCCCATTTTTAAGGCAAAAATATTTCCACCCCTATTGCCGTAACTTCCACTTTCTTCATCATAGTATTTTTTATGAAATGCCTTTTTAGTACGATTTGCCAACGATGTATAATACAATGCATCATCTTTCTTTCCTAATACACTTGCCGCTTTAGCAGTAAGATCAGCACAACGCCAAAAATAAAATGTATGGATAATATCATTTGGTAAATTTTCTTCTGGTGTACACCATTCTCCTAAATTGAACCATTTAAGCATCTTCCCATCTCTGCCTACACGCAGCGATTCCATAATGCCCTCTTTATCCACCCAAGTTTGCATATACCTAATGTATTCTTTCATTCCTGTATAATTATCTTCTAGCATATCCAATGCGCCATAGTGCAGGTAATATTCCCATGGTATAATGTTGATAGCAGCACCCCAAGCTACTCCACCACCACATCCGGGCTGCCAAGGCGCACCATTAGGCACATAACCTGTAGTTACATTTTGTGATTCTAACATATCTTGCACCCATTTGTGATAAAAATTTCTCGCATCATAATTATGCATCACTGTCACACAAGCTACTTGTCCATCACCTGTATAGCCTGACCGCTCTCTATGTGGGCAATCACTAGCTATTCCTCCATGCATGTTATCTGTCTGGCTTCTCTTCCATATTTTATGAATATCATTGAACAACTGATTTGAAGTTTCAAATTTGGAGGAGGCTTCAATATAAGTATTTACCACTTCCGCTGTAAGTTGGTCAGACTTTAATTTCCCCGGCCAGTTGCTTATTTCTACAGCGCTAAATACAAACCAGTTAAATCTTGCGGCATAAGATTCAGGTCCTTCTCCTCTAAATGTGTAGGAATTATCTCCTGAGTACAAATTACTGATGTATTTAATCGTCACTTTATGCCCTGCCTTGGCCAATACCTCATTTAAGCGTAACCATCCTGAAATTTCCACTCCAAAATCTACTCGATAGTTACCTTTTCCTAATTTTTCAATTTTTACAGGTGAAAGTTTTTCCACAACCTTATCGGGATGGGCTGTATGGGCAACTAATTTACCTTCTGGTGCTTTTCGTAATGCAGCATTTTCCCAAACAGTATCATCAAATCCTGATGAGTTCCAACCCGGTTGTTCATTTCTGGCGTCGTAATGTTCTCCATAATAAACCATATCCATCATAATCGCACTCTTTGCAGCTTTCCAAGTCTGATCGCTTACAATAAGCTCTTCACTTCCATCAGTATAGGTAATATGCAGTTGCCCCAAAAAGCGTGGTGAACCATAACCTTCCGCCCAGTATTTGGCAGGATTATAAAACCCATTACCCAGAATACTACCTATTACGTTCTCTCCTTTTTGTAGTTTGTCTGTTATGTCGTAAGCTAAATACATTACTTTGTACCCTTTAAAGTTATCTTCTAAAGGAATATTTCGCCGTGGAAGATCAGAACGCTTCCCGTAATTGGTTTGGTTGGGGACTAATACATCGTCTCCTACTTTTTTACCATTTAGGTAAAATTCAAAATAACCAAGACCTGTCACATAGACTACAGCATTCGCAATTTCTTTATTCAGGTTAAAAGACTTTCTTAAAAGTGGTGCAGGCGGAGGAAATTTTTCAGGTCTCCCATCAGGGCCACCTTGGGGCATGGGTAAAGCCGCTTCACCTTGCCAGGGTGCACCAATCCACTTTGCTTTCCAGTCAGTTTCCTTTAACAAACCCATATGCCAATAAGCAACCTCACTCCATTCAGAAGCCTCTCCTTTATTATCCCAAACGCGTACTTGCCACCAACAATCTTGTCTTGATTTCAATGTTTTTCCTCTGTACTCAATTCTAAATGAAGCATCTGAGTCAATCTTACCACTATCCCATAAATCGGGATTGGTTAATTGCTCTTTGGTACTCGCTACACGAATTTGCCAAGCGGTTTGGAACTGACCTCTTTCTCCTGTCTTAGCTGTATTTATCCAGCCTAGTCTGGGTTGTTTTACATCTACTAATGTAGGGTTTTTGATGTATTCGCAGGTGAGTAAACCTGGTGTAATGTTGGGGAAAACTTTATGGACACAAAAAATAGTAATGAGCAGTATCCAATATTTTGTTTTTTTCAATTTCATAGTATGGCAGTCTCTTTCGTATAAGTAAATTGAGTATTTCTCTCAAATTTAATTATTCCTGAACATCGCCTATCCTGTGCTATACTAGCTGAAAGTTATTACCAGATTGAGTGGTTATCTACCTTGAAATTAATTCTCGCTATCTATATAGGTTAATTACAAGAATGATTTTATACATCATATAAGGAGTGCTTAGTAAGGTTAGAGTAATTGCTTGAGTTCTTTAATAATTTCCAGTAATTCTCCTACTTCTTTAGCTGACTTTATTTGACTTGCCTTTTCTAGCTTATTTTTAGCCTTTTTAAAGAGTTTTTCTATTTCTTTACCAGTGTTTCCTGCTTTTGTGTTATTGTTACTCTTATTCGCTTTAATTAAGCCTTTTTCTAAAAAGTCTTCAACTTGTATAGCATTTTCAAATGATGGTATTTCTGTTTTATCACTTGTCCCTATTTTTTGTAGACTCGCTTTCTTTATTTTAGCTTTCCCAGCAAGAACTTCTTTTTTTAGATCAGGGTTTTTCTCACCAATAAATTCTATCCCCATTGCAAAATCTGCATCCCTCCTAATCGTCTTTTCTCCTACACCAAATTCTTTTGAAAGATATTCACTAAATCTTAACCCTTGAGGCATCGGGTCATTTTGACCACTTGATTTTCTATCGCCACCATGCTTCGCTTTTTCCCTATTATAACGCAAACCACGTAAGTAACTCCGCTGCTCATTTGTAAGGTTACGCCTGCCAAGTTGGTTTTGTAACATCCAGTCTTTAACCGCTTCAAAATTGTCAAACTCAAGGTACTTTACGCCATACTTAACAAGCTTTTCTTCCGCTTTTAACTTCTTTATAATTTGATAACGGTTATAACCGTCAACCAATAAATGTTCGTCTTGAGGGCTAATCCACAAAAGCAAAGGTTCCCTTACGCCTTCTTTTCTAATGCTTTGTTCGAGCAAGTAAAGTTCTTCTACTTTTAGTGGAGGGATAAAAGCGCGAAGTTCAGGCTTTTCAACTATTGTTCTTCCAGAAAACGGTTTAACCAATGCCGCCGAAACACTGTCGACATTTACCGTTTTATTTTTCTTCCTATCTCTTAGTTTACTAATGCTGTCTTTAGCCATTTTGCCTAATTCTTTGTGCTACTTCTTTTGCTAGCGAACGATAATCTTCAGCTGCTTCTGAGGTTGACGCATGCTCGAATATATCGAGGCTTACATATTCTGCTTCTGGAATTTTTGTAAGTTGCTTAATGCGTGTCTGAAACAATTCATCAGCATAACTTTCAATAAGATCTGCTTCTACGGCACGATCAACCCTTGTACGTTTATCGTAGAAAGTTAATACAATACCTAAAGGCGTAATTTTCGGATTAATGATACGCTTCACTTCATTATCTATTAATGCTTTGGCCTCTGAAATCCCGCTATGCGCAAATTTGCTACTGCATTTAGTAGGGATGAGGTACTTGGTAGAAGCAGTAAGGGCATTTTGTGTATAAACCCCAAGGGAAGGAGGGCAGTCTATCAAAATGTAATCGTATGCAGGTAAAATTGGATTTAGCCCTTCAGTGATTTTAAAATTTCTATTAAAATCTGTATTAATTTCCAACTCAATCGCATCTAGATCAGAAGAGGAGGGAGTGGCATGAAAATTTTCTGTAATTGCTACAATGGGCATGGGTATGCCTTCTTTATACACATCGTAAATCGTAGGTGTAATGCGGTTTTGTTGGTCATATTCAATTTCAATATCTAACCCTTCAGTGAGGTTTGCTTGCGGATCGTTATCAATCACCAATACACGGTATCCATCCAAAGAAAGTGCTTTCCCTAAATTAATAGAAGTTGTTGTTTTTCCCACTCCGCCCTTCCTATTGAGAATTGAAATAATTTCTGCCATGTTTATCTTCCTTGTGCTGATTTTTTTCTATTTTGTGAAGATAGATATTATTTGAAGTAGTAAAAAAACTTAAACACTAAATTTATTTTTGTTTTTGTAGATTTCGTTTTTACTAATTTTGCCTATCATAAAAGTGGATTACTTTACTCAAAAAAACAGGCAAATATGCTATATCATAATTTTTTTTGATATATAATGTCTTTCAAGAATTTTCTTGTATTATACTTTAAAATTAAGGATGGAACTCATTAAGATATACCAAGGTAATGTTATCTCTGCTCGCGAATTATATGAATTCTTTCAGTTAAGAGAACGCTTTTCACGTTGGTTTGATCGCATGATGCAATATGGGTTTACGGAAGGTGAGGATTATACCCCGTACCAAAAAGTACACCCCCAAAACCAACAAGTTATTTCCGACTACCATTTAAGCTTAGCCTGTGCTAAAGAGATAAGTATGCTACAAAGGTCGGAGCTTGGAAGAGCCGCTAGACAATACTTTATCAGATGCGAGGAAACCCTGCAAGCCATTAAGCAAAATAAAAGGCTAGAATATTGGGAAAAGCTAGAAAGCGTAAAGGGCGAGCTTAAAAATTATTTCTTAGAGAAAGGACATACCACAGAAAATTTTTTACAAGTTGATTTTGAAGGTAGAAAGGTCTTATTCAATGGTACTCCTTTGCCTGATGAAGTTTTACCTAATATTTTACTTACTGCCAGAAGTTTTGCCATTGAAATGAGTAATGAATTTCTAAAACAGTCAGGTACAAAATCATTGAGTGAGATTGAAAAAGTGCACCAAGCAAACCACGGTGATGTAAGAAACTTAATGCAGGAAAATACAGGAAAGCTTCCTGAGAATTATGACACCGAGAAACATATTGGAAAGGAAGAAGACCAAAATAAATCAAAAGATGATAAGTAGGAGGGAGGCTTAGAATAAAGAAGCCTGAGAACCCACTATGCGATAAGTATCACCTTGTCTTTCTAATTGATAGCCATGTTTCTGATAAGCCCATTCTATAAAATGTTTATGTTCTGAACGCAAGCGATTGCTGAGAAAAATCATCATTAACACACTATTTGCAGCAGCTTTTCGATTCACTACACCATCTTTTACAATTTTACGCGCAAAAGTTCCGTATTTGCTGTCGTTAATCATAACAGCAAACTCTTCCCAATCACTCTCAGCAAAATCTGCAATTAAAGCTTTAATATAATTTTTTCTTACTTCTTGAAAAGCTTTCTGTAACTTTTCTATCAGTCTAATTTCCTTTTTACTGTTTGTTGCTTTGTCTGATTGCTTTTCTGCTTTAACTTCCTTTTTCTGTTCCTCTCGTTTTACAAAACTAGATTTAACACTGGCTCCACTTTCTATTAAACGCACTAAATAAGCAGCCGGATTTTTTACTTTACCAGCTTCATATCTCCGTTTAGTCTCAGCAATTAAATCGCGTAACAAGCGCTCTTCTCTTTGCTCTTCGTGCAAATATTTCTTAACCTGTGATTTTGTAATACCCATTTCGAGTAGGGCGTTCTCTATTGTATCTGGTTTTTCTTCAATTTTAGGAGTATCTGATTTTACCCTTCTTTTATGAATCAAAAATTCAATAGAGGTAATCTTTCTTCCCGTTTTAAACTCCTGATAAGTAAACCCTATATCACAATTCTTATCAAGATCCAAACGTGCTTTTTCAATTACCTTCCGCTTAAACAGGTTATAACTTTCATACTTATTCTCAAGCATGAGCATATGTCTGAGTTTTTCCACACCAATTTTGCGCTTCCCTATAAACTCGTACTGTTTAAGTAGTTCATAAATCCGCATAGAGTACTGACTATT
>JBCDJE010000251.1:0-6430 GCA_038748185.1 Bacteroidota bacterium | reverse complement strand
TATCTTATATGCTTCCCAATAATTTAGTTTCTAAATTAGGGCTTTCCACGGTTTCTCTTGCTGTTGAAGGGCAAAATATGGCATTACTTTTTTCAGATGACAAGCTTAGAGGGCAAGACCCAGAGTTTTTCTCTACTGGTGGAGTAGCGCTACCACAACCTAGACTGATTACTTTTTCTTTGAATATTGGTTTGTAAACTTTTTGTTTTAATGAAGATATTTTACTCAATGAAAAATTCTTTTTTTAAGCTAGCGATTAAAAGTATACTATTTCCAATACTTTTAGTATCATTTTCTTCATGTGACGATTATTTAGATGAAATACCTGATAATCGGGTTGCACTTGATGATCTTGAAAAAGCAGCACAATTGCTAACAAATGCCTATTCTGAAGGTAGTTACGCATTTACTGACTGGATGAGCGATGACGTAGGCTTTACATTAGGTGTAACCATTCGCCTGAATCAAGAACAATCTTATGCATGGGAAGATGTTTTTGCTGATCCTGGTGATCAAGATACCCCTATTTATTTTTGGTTTAATACTTATGAAGCAATTGCACATGCCAATGAAGTATTATCAGTGTTAGAGACATTACCAGCTGACTCAGAAGAAGAACAACAATTTAAAAGATCAATAGAGTCTGAAGCAAGGCTTACTCGTGCTTACGGTCACTTTATGTTAGTTAACCTTTTTGCTAAGCACTACGATGAAGAGACCGCCCAGCAAGATTTGGGTGTACCATATGTAGAAGTTCCTGAAACTGTTTTTATTAAGCAATACTCAAGAAATACAGTACAAGAGGTTTATGATAAAATTGAAGCGGATATACTGCTTGGCATTGAATTACTAGATGATAGTTTTTTTTCAAATTCAGGAAAATATCATTTTAACCGTGGAGCTGCTTTAGCCTTTGCCTCTCGCTTCTATTTATTTAAAGGAGATTATGGGGAATGTGAGCGATTTAGTTCCCAACTCCTCGGAAGCACTCCTGATGCATTTGTTAGAGATTTCACCTCTGCTGAGTTTCAAGCAGCGAGTTCTTCTATTGAGGCATACCCACAGTTATATAATTCACCTGATCTGCAAAGTAATCTATTGTTGATAAGAAAACTTTCTTTGGTGCAACGTACAGATTTTGCACATGGCCCAACCAGACCTATTTATAATGGTATTTTTGGTCAAAATCCATTTCCGGGTACTACTGATGAGCGCGAAAACCCTGCTTTTGTAAAAGGTGATAACGCCTTGTTTCCAGTTCGTTATCAAAGTCTTTTTGAACGAAGTAGTGTAAATTCAAATGTAGGTTTCCCTTATCATATTGCATTGGTTTTTAGGGGAGAAGAAGTGCTATTAAATCGGGTTGAGGCAAACTTATTTCTCGGAAGAGGTAATGAAGCTTTAGCCGATTTACAGATACTCGCTAGTAAAAGATACAGTGGAAATGTTCCAGAAGTTTCTTTGGAACGACTAAAGGAGTTTTATAATATCCCGCCCGATAATACTTCTCTAGACTTAGCCGTCATATTTGAATATTTGTTATTGGAGCGAAGAAAAGAATTTATTTCTCAAGGCATGCGCTGGTTTGACGTAAAACGCTTTGGGTTTGAAGTGGAGCATGATCTTCCAGGTGGAGGTATCATTACCCTAGCTGAAGATGATTTAAGAAAAGTGCTGCAAATACCACAAACAGCAATTGATGTGGGTGGCTTAGCACCTAATCCTAGATAAAATTGTTTTTAAAAATAAGTTTTATTGTTAATTGAAAGAATTTATGAAAAAAACAAATCATATAGTAAACCTAGTAATAGTAAGTATTTTGTCTTTTCTACTTTCGGGATGTTATGAAGATGAAACGCTGAATGTTCCGATAACCGAGAATCCTGATCCTGTTGATGAACTGGATGTGTATATTGAGGAGAATTTTACTAAAAAATATAATATGGCAATTAGATATCGTTTCGTCGATCGCTATATTTCTCCAGATGAAAGAGTTACACCACCGAGACTTGAATCAGTTAGACCAATGTTAGACTTTATCGAAAAGTTCTGGATTGAGCCTTATTTAGAGGTGGAAAATGGAGAAGAATTCTTTGTCGATCATGTACCTCCTGAAATCGTGTTACTTGGCGGACTTATATTTAATGTAGATGGAACAGTTGTTTTAGGAACTGCAGATGCAGGAGCACAAATTACACTAACTAATGTAAATGCTATAGATCCTGACGATGAGGAATGGGTAGAATTACAACTACAAACAGTTTATCACGAATTTGCCCATACTGTGCACCAAAGATATAAATTACCTAATGCCTTTGAAACAATTGCACCTACAGGTTATACAAGTGCAGGTTCTTGGTTTAATCTTACTGATAATGAGGCGTTACAAAGAGGTTTTGTATCCCCTTATTCTACCAGTTCTCCAAATGAAGACTTTGCAGAAACAGTTGCCTTTTTTCTATTTAATCAAGACTTTCAAGAAGCATTTTTAGCCGATGAACCTGATTGTACCACAGTAGAATGTGATGCAAGAAATGAGGGAAGGGAAAGATTAAGACAGAAAGTATCATCGATTAATGAACATTATAAAAGAGTTACAGGTATCGATTTAGAAGATTTGAGAGCTGCTATTCAAGCAAAATTATAATAACAATTTACCTAATTATAAATGCTAACCGAAAACGTGTTAACTATTTAAACTAATAGTGTATTTCTTCTTATGTTAAAAAAATATTTATTTCCCGTATTATTAGCTTTGCTATTTGCTTGTGATGATGATATCAATGATCTTCCGCCCGTGGAAGAACGTGTAGCAGTAGCTATTAATAATTTAAATACAGAGCTTACAACTCCTACAGATGGATGGATACTGGAATATCAGCCAAATGAAACTTCTGGGTTTTATAAAATTTTAATGAAGTTTACACCTGATGGGAAAGTAAATATTCAAACTGATGCGCTTGCAAATGAGGGGGAATTCTCTAACCAGACAATACCTTACCGGATAGACAATGCACAGGGTTTAGAGCTCATACTAGAAACTTATGGTTTTTTTCATTATCTGTTTGAGCAGGAGGAAGCCACTTTTGGCGGTGAATTCGAATTTCTTTTTGATAGAAAAGATGGAGACAACCTCGTTTTTGGAAGTATTTCAGATTTTGTTAATCCAACAGTTTTAACATTTAAACCGGCAACTGCTACAGATTTAGCCTCAATTAGTGACTCAAGAGCTTTAGGAGAATTATTACAAAGATCGCTAGAAGGTGTTGGCTCACAAATTTTCGAATCTGCTCGTTTTCAATTAGTGCTCGAAGACCAAGGTGTTTCAGTTTTTTTTGTGTTTGACTTTGTGACACGTACACTTAAAGCTGTAGCAGCAGGTGAAGGCAGAACAGAAGAGGAGATTATAAATTCTCCAAATACTGTTTTACTTAATCATAGTTCAGGGTACGGGTTTAGTGATGGTAATATTTTACTACAAGAGCCTTTGGCGTTTGTATTAGGTAGTGAACAAGTGGTTATAAGCCAAATTACATTATCTGATGCTGTGGAAGGGAATATTTCATACTGTGAAGGACAAGATAGTGACATCCTCGTATATAGTGGTCAAGTTTTAGGATCAGGAAATATTTCTGCCAGATCAGGTTTATTTTCAGGCGGAACCAACTTTCAAGAAATTGTTGGCGATCCTTATAGAGTAAATCCTTTTGGTATATTTAATGGTGAAGGAGAGTCAATTCTTGAAGAAATACAAGCTGTGTTTCCCGATGTGGAGCAATTCCAATTTTATAATGGGTTTGATTTAGGCGGTGCACCATTCTATGCACTAGGGTTCTTTATTTTCGACGCAAATGATAATGCATATTTCATACTTAGAGAGTTTGAGCCTCTTATTGCTGAAGGGAACAAGTTAACCTTTAATTTCACAGGAGAGATTTTTCAAACAAGAGAGTTAACTACTGAGGAAGAAGCAGGCTTTATTGCACTAACCGACAAAATCTTTGAAAATGGCGAAATGTATGTACTGGATTTTGCCCAAGATGGACAGTTTGTACTATATAATCCCTGCAATGGGTACGAAGTAGCTTTGTTTAACTAGTATTTTGGTCAAATTAATTTTATAAGCTAACAGAGTCAGAGTGCTTAAAGATATATCATACCTGTTGAGATAATTCAGAACATACTTTAAAAGCTTTAGTTAACTCTGTAACAGAGATAGCTATTATAACTTCTCTTTTTTCGCGAATACAAGATTTCATTTCTTGCACGATAAAATAATTTTCAAGCAAATCATTTTTCAGAAAGTAATTTAGTTACATTTGATTAGCTTCACTATCTCCTAATGAATTTTTAACTTGAATGGATATCACAGAAAGGAAAAAATTAATATTATTGCTAAAATCCTATATTAAGCATGTAAAGGTATATATTCTATAAGAATATTCATTATTTTGACTGGATGTCAGTAATCAAATTATATTACCAAAATAAGATATCTTAAGAGTTTTGAATATTACTCTGAAAAATTGATCATAAGAAAAAGTCTGTTTCTTATACTTTTTTAGTTGAAAAGGATAAAAAGTAGATAGTATCTGATAGTTTGTTTATAAAATAAGATACGAAAATCTATCTTTTATCCTTTGAACTGATTTTTATTTTGAAAAAGCCTTTGAATTCTAATAAGATTTATTTTATCGCCTTTGCCATTGTTTCACCTATGTTAGCTGGCGATTCTACTACTAATATTCCACATTCTTTCATTATTTTCATTTTTGCTTCAGCAGTATCATCCGCACCTCCAATAATAGCTCCTGCATGTCCCATTCTTCTACCAGGAGGCGCAGTTTGCCCAGCTATGAATCCTACTACAGGCTTATTTCCATACTTTTCTTTATTATCCCGAACCCAGTAGGCTGCCTCTGCTTCCATCTGACCACCAATTTCGCCTATCATGATAATACCTTCAGTACCTTTATCTTCCATTAATAATTTTACAGCTTCTTTGGTAGTAGTGCCAATAATAGGATCACCGCCAATACCAATACAGGTTGATTGTCCCAAACCAGCTTTAGTAATCTGATCAACAGCTTCATAAGTAAGGGTTCCAGATCGAGATACTATACCTATTTTACCAGGGTTGTGTATGAATCCTGGCATGATACCTACTTTCGCTTCTCCAGGTGTAATGACTCCGGGGCAGTTAGGACCTATCATAGTCACATCTCTAGTACTAAGGTATTCTTTTACAAGAATCATATCTTTGGTAGGAATACCCTCTGTAATGGTAATGACTACTTTTATACCTGCCTCGGCTGCTTCCATGATTGCATCAGCCGCGAATGCAGGTGGTACAAAAATAATAGAAACATTTGCTTTCGTGGCTTTAACAGCATCCGATACAGTATTGAATACAGGTCTTTCTAAGTGAGTCTGCCCACCTTTTCCTGGAGTAACTCCTCCTACTACATTGGTGCCGTACTCAATCATTTGTTGCGCATGGAAAGTACCTTCAGATCCTGTAAATCCTTGTACTATTATTCTTGAATCTTTATTCACTAATACACTCATCTTGTCTTATGGTTTTTGGCAAAAATAGGTTTTTATCGCATATATCGAAGCTAATTTGCTAATAAAGCAAATATGATTTTATAAAAAAAATACAGATAACTAGATAAAAAAAATTTCTAAATACTCAAGTATTACTTCCCTAAATCAAAAATGTTTTAAATCGTTTTTATATGGCTTATAAGTACTTTGTAAGGAGTATATTTTACTAATTGTATCTTGCTATTTGCAACTACTTATTATGAAGCTTTAGTAAGCAGTTTTTATTGCCGAATAATGTAATTTTTTTTACAACACTTGATCTAGCTTTATAGAAATATTATTCTCTATTCTTAAATTTTCTTGAAAATTGTAAGACAAAAAAATATAAGTTTTTAAATTTCTTAGTATAACAAATTACCCAGTATTGGGTTATGAAAGAATAAAATTTGTATAATTCTCAGAATTAATGAAACTAAATTAATGATTCTTTCATTAAATAGATACAATTACATTTTTAACCAAATATGAAACAAGTAAATAATAGAATTATAAAAGAATGGCTTAGCAAATTGTCTTTTCTTGAAGAAGAGTTACAGTACTTTTTCTTAAAAATGAAAAGGATGAAACAGGGGATTGCTCACACAGAAGAAAATGGTTCGGTAAATTCACTTTCAACTAAGATTTTGAATTTCCTGACAAGCATTAAGAAGAAAAAGAATTTAATTACCAATAGTGACAAAGTACAGGTAATTAATAATGCTGAAATAACTGTTTATATAAACAAGTATGAGGAAATTAAGAGGGATGTGAAAACACTCATCGAAAAATTTAATATATCTGGAGCAGCTTAATAGTAAATACTATAATAAAAAATTAAAGCGCT
>JBCDJE010000250.1:0-6440 GCA_038748185.1 Bacteroidota bacterium | reverse complement strand
GAAATTTTCCATAAACTTTAACGCCGTATCTCGATCATAAATAATTAATGATTTAAGAACACTCAGATTATTAAAAAGGAAGTGAGGGTTCAATTGGTCTTGCAGCATGTAATAATCCATTTTAAGCTTTTCCTGTTCCAGTTCATTAATATCTTGTTGCGCATTTATCCATTTTTCAATAACTCTAACAATTAAGAGAATACTTGAAATCAGTGTTACGAACACAAGACCTAGCGCAATAGCTACATAGTAATTAGGATCACTTAATTCATCGTTAGGATTAATACTTTTTGAAATAATCTCGATGAAATTATAAACGATAATGATTAGAAAAATATTAAGCAAAAGCTGAATGAATATACGTTGTTTTGACTTATGTAGAATTGGTAGAAATAATTCCAATATATTATCTAATACAATTTGTGCCTCACTTAACAAGTTGAAAGCAACGATGACAAGCATATAGTCTAAAATTGTGGCACTAAGATTATTCCCCTCCTTAAGACTAATATGTTCAATAAATTTAATAACCACTATGGCAACAATACTTGCTATAGTGACCCTTATCAGGATAGAAGTAAGACTATACTTGGGAATTTGGCTATAGAACTTTTGTTGTTTTTTATATTTTTCGACATCGAACATACTGCAATGTTAATTATTTCATCATCACCTATTTTTTCACAAAATAAGGGATACAGGGATAAATCGGGGCAGTTATTTTTATTTTTCAGTTGCTTTAAGAGTTTTTGTCTTAGTATTCATTTTATAAGATCAACTTTGCCCTAAAATAAGATCTATTCCGACTGTACTAACCCTCCTGTTACCCTTTCCCATTTTGTTTTAAGCACTTTAAATTGGGCAGTCGCCCTGATTAATTGTGCATTGGCATTTTGCCAATCTGCTTGTGCGTTTAGTAAGTCCGCTGTAGTATTCAATCCAACATCAAAACTTGCTTTTACTTCATCCAGGCTTTCTTGTGCTTCTTTTATATTCTTTTCAGCAATTAAAATTATCTCATAGGCCTCCTCTACTTCTACTTTTACCTGCATTACTTCAAGATTAATGAGGTCATTGGTGTTATCTAATTCTATTTTTTCTTGTCTAATTTTAAAATCAGCTGCTTGCCGTTTATGTTTGGCTTGCCCCCATTGAAAAATCGGAATGGTTACTTGAGCAGCTATCATTGGGTTACTCATTACTGATTCAGTGATATTATCGTAGCTTGAAAAATAGCTGGCACTTACACCAACTTGTGGTAAATAATCTGCATTGATCACTTTCTTTTCATACTCAGCTATTAGCAATTGTTTTTCTAGAACTTTTAATTCTCTTCGATTTGTCAAAGCTAATTCAACACCATTCTCCAAGTTTAACATTTGTGCATCTAAAGGTTTTGGATATTCAATTTGAATTTCGGTATCCAAACTTTGTCCTAAGACCTGATTTAAATATATTTTAGCAATCTTTAAACTATTTTTAGCTCTTACTAAATCTAGTTCTGCTTCGTTTCTTTGAACACTTACTTTCAATTTTTCGCTAGCAGGTTGTAACCCTACCCCATACATATCGTTCATCTGCTCTTCTAATTCGCTGAGCATTTCAATGTATTTTTCTGCCAGTTCAATATTGGCTTCAATCATCACAACGTTCCAAAAAGCCTGATCTGTTAGCTCAATTATTTCTGTATGTTTCAGATTAAGATTATGTCGAGTTATATCCACCATAGCATCCGCTTGATTATTGGTATATTTTAATTTTCCTCCTGTATAAATTGGTTGGGTAATGGCCAAGCTTCCATATATAATAGATAAATTATCTGATGGAAGTGATAATCCTGGCGACCATACATTACTTGTACCGGAAAAGTTGCCATTTTGTGCCGCCTGAACACTTTCAGCAGTAGGTAAAAATCCTCCCGGTAAAGATAAATTATCCATTTGGGCAAGATAAATGAGATTGGCATTTGCACTCACATTAGGTAAATAAGCTGTTCTTGCTGCTTTCCGATTTGAAATTGACTCTTGTTGTTGGTAACCGGCTTTCTTTAATTCTTTGTTGTTCGCTATTGCTTGCTCACGGCACGCCTCTAAAGTCATTATTTTTTGAGCTTGCATTGTATTTATTCCAAAAAGGAATGAAATCATTAAAATAAGAACATTTTTCATAATATTGATTTTAGATCAAAGTCAGGTTTATAGGAATTGTTAATAATTTCGATTTTCTCTTGTAATAAATTTTGTTGATATAATATTAAGCGACAAGAGAATTTATCCTATAATGCAGTGAGGAATTCCTACCCAAATCATAGAATTTATTATTGCTTATTAATTTCTAGAAAGCACCGAAGTATCAACTTTAAATAATACTGCATAGAGTACTGGCACCACAAATAGGGTAATTAAAGTGCCAAATAGCAGTCCGAATATAATGGTGACAGCCATAGACTTGAACATTACATCGAATAAAAGTGGGAGCATACCTAAAATAGTAGTAGCCGATGCTAGAAATACGGGTAACATCCTTGACATTGTCGCTGCTAAAATCGCTTCTTTTTGAGCTTTACCTTCTTTAATGTTCAGGTTGATTTCATCTAATAAAACAATGGCATTTTTTATCATCATGCCTATTAAGCCTAATGCCCCGATAATACCTATAAAATTAAAAGTAGCTCCAGTACTTGTGAACCCGAATACAATACCGATCAAAGCAAATGGAAATATCGTGAAAATGATCACTGCTTGTTTTATGTTATTAAATAGAGCAATCACAATAATGAGCATAATGCCTAGCGCTAAGGGTAAATTACCGAATAAGTTGGCTTGGGATTTCTTATCTTCGGCACCTGTACCTTTCCATTCTAATGAATAGCCCACTGGAAGGTGAATAGCATTGATTGCTGGTTTTAGTTTCGCTTCAAGGTTAGCCGTTAATACCCCAGGAATTGGATCGCATTGTGCTCTGATCGTTCTTTGTCCATCATAGCGAAAAATTTCATCCTCTTCCCATTTTACTTTTACTTCTTCTGTAACCTTTCCTAGTGGCACACTTGACTCGCTTTGCAAGCCCCAAACTGGAATATTATCAATTTTATCAATATCTTTTCCTATCGTTTTTTCCAACTTGAGTTTTATTGGTAGAGTCCTTGTTCCTTCGTGCATTAACCCAACGGCTAAACCATCTGTTGCTACAGAAATAGCATTTGCAACATCCCTTCTCGAAACAGCTACTTTGCGAGCTTCCTCTACAGTGTAGCTTGGCATCATTACTTTCACTTGGTTTTTCCAATTGTCTGTGATAGAAGTGGCTTCAGGTTCATTTCGCATGATAATTTTAGCTTGTTCTGCCAAATCCCTCAATACTGCTGGATCCGGACCTGAAAACTGTGCTTCTATTTCATATTCTGTGAAGATTGGCGCATATATTCTCTTTCTGGCTTGCGCGTGTGGGAAGTTTTTCTGTAAGTAGTCTAATATTTTTTCCCCTACCATAACCGATGCATCATAATCCTCAACATCTACTATAAGCTCTCCGTAATTTGTTCCACCAGTAGAAATTGGGCGAATTAGGGTATATCTCGCTGGTGTGCGGCCTACAGCTGCTGTAACATTAATAACATCTTCCCAATTCATCAATTCTTTAGAAATTCTATTCAAATCTTCTTCTACTGCTGATAAATCTGTCCCTTTAGGTGCCTTATACTCAATCACAAATTGGTTATAGTCTAGCAAAGGCATGAATTCAAACTTGACAAATCGGAATGAATAAAGAGATATGAACAAAACGGCTATACTTGAAACCAAAAAAACTACCTTATGCAACAAAACCCATTCAACTGCGCTTTTAAACCTTTTATAGAAAGGGTTATCATAAGGTGTGCTTATTTCCTTCTTCTTGCTTTTAGGTAGGCTTTTCTTGTAAAATATGGAAGCCATGTAAGGGGTTTGCACCATGGCAAATAACCAGCTTAAGAACAGTGAAATAGCCAATACACTAAATAGTGAACTCAAATATTCTCCTGCTGAATCGGGGGATAAAGCCAAGGGCATAAATGCTAGAATTGCTATTATTGTTGCTCCTAGTAAAGGTAGTGCTGTTCTTTTTACGATAGAAGTAAATGCTTTTTTCCTATCCACTCCTTTTTTTAGATCTGTCAAAATTCCATCTGCTATTACAATAGAATTATCTACAAGCATACCCATAGCTACAATAATTGCCGCTAGAGAGATTCTTTGTAATTGGATATCAAAAAACAGCATCGTAATGAATGTAGCAAGAATGGTGAATAACAGCCCACTGGCAATGAGCAAACCTGAACGTAAGCCCATAGACAGCAATAAAACCAACAATACGATAACTACTGACTCGACAAGATTTACAACAAATCCTTTTATAGAGTATTTAACCCTATCAGGTTGAGAAAAAACACTATTTACTTCTATACCTGCTGGAAGCTGTTTTTCTAACTCTTTTAATTTTTTATCAAATTTTTCACCAACAGTAATCACGTTGACCCCACTTTCCATAGATAATGCAAGGCTGATAGCCCTCTTTCCATTGTAAGTTAGCCCTTCTTGTATTGGTTCATAAAAGGTACGTTGTATATCTGCTATATCGTCTAACTTAAAACTTCCACCATCAGGCACTTGTACCAGTATATCCTCGATTTGGTCTATAGAGCCGTATTTATTTCCTACTCTTAGCCTAATTCTCTCCGTTCCCGATATAATGCTCCCTGGGTTTACCACTTCCCCATGATCATACATAGCATTTACTATGGTTAAAGGGTTAATACTCATGCCAGCTAGTTTTTCAGCTGAAATATTAATATCTACTGCTTCTATCTGTGTACCAAAGAACTCACCTCTTTTTATCCCTTCTATTTCGAGCAATTCCCTGCGTATCAAATCAACATAATCATACAGTTCTTTGTATTCATATCCTTCACCAGTCACAGCTACAAATATGCCGTATACATCTCCAAAATCATCATTAACAATAGGCTCTTGTGCACCAGAAGGTAGATTTCCCTTTGTATCATTCACTTTTCTCCTTAAGAAATCCCAGACTTGAGGCATTTTACGAGTAGGTACCCTTTCATTTATGTTTACTGTGATTTCAGAGAAACCAGGCATTGAACGAGATTCGATCTCATCAATATTTTCCATTTTCTGAATTGCCTTTTCTAATACATCAGTTACCTCCAATTCTACTTCATGGGCAGTCGCCCCCGGGTAAAGGGTAATCACTACTGCTGATTTAATAGCAATTTCTGCATCTTCAAGTTTGCCTAGCTTTAGGTAAGAAAATAATACCCCCATCACTACCCCCACCAATAGTGTATTTAGTAGGGCTTTTTGCTTTAATAATTTATTTAACATTATAATAGCCCTCCTATATTTGTTTTTGATAGTTGTTGAATTGGTTGAACGGGTTGTTGATCTTGTAAATAATATACCCCTGCTGATACAATTACTTCGCCGGATTCTAAACCGGATTTAAGTTCTATTTTACCACCCGAAGCGATACGTTTAACTTCTACCTTCCTTTTATTAATAATCTTTGCTTGGTCATCATATACCCATACAAAATCCTGACTGTTTTGGTGAAATACAGCACCTGAAGAAATATTGACTATATTATTCTCACTATTACAAAGTACGGTCACCTCAGCTGACATACCCGGGTAGATACCTAGATTATTTTCATTTTCTAAAGAAAACTTCACTTCAAATAAACCATCATCTTTGGTTTTTTCACCTACACTTAAAATTTTAACAGGCAGTTTTGAGATATTGGCATTTTTCACGCTTAAATAGTTCTCATTACATTCTTTAAGTTTGAGCAATTGGCTTTCGGCTACAGAAACCACCACTTCCATTGAGGATAAATCAATAATAGAAACAATAGGTTGACCGGAGGTTACAGTTTGAAAATTTTCTGTGAACTTTTCATGGATATAACCTGTTGCAGGAGATCTTAGCTCAGTATCATTTAATTGGTTAACAGCATTTTCATAAGCTGTTTTTGCCATTAAGTAACCAGATTCTACTTTCTCAAATGAATTGGCAGGAATCTTCTTTTTAAGGTGAAGCGCTTTGTAACGTGCATATTCCCCCTCAAGTTGTTCGTATTGTGCTTTAGTTGATTGTACATTTAATAGGTAATCACGGTTATCAATTTTAGCAATTACTGCTCCTGCACTTACTTGGTCGCCTGCTTTAAAATTTAATTTAACTAATGGACCACCTACGCGAAATGAAAGCGATGTCAGGCTTTTTTCATTAATACTACCATTAAAGACTAGCCTTTCTTTACTTTGACCACCATTTACTCTTTCTACTTTTACATATTTTACAGATTCAGCTTTTTGTTCCTCTTCAGGACTACTACAACTGAAAACCCCAAGGGAAATCAGACAAGTAAGAAAAATATAAGGT
>JBCDJE010000249.1:0-6447 GCA_038748185.1 Bacteroidota bacterium | reverse complement strand
GGCAATTTTTCTAAATCTTCTTTGCTGAGCGGTACATTGAGTGATTGTTAAAGCAAAGAAGATTAAGAATAGGGTGGAGTAAAACCTATAGAAATTACTCATAATAATTTTAGTGTTTTGTTTACTTAAGATAATTCTAAATGTATTTCTTTTATATTTGTTAAGTTGCTAAAATTAATTTGGCATAGTAGTAATTAATAATCTTTTTTCAGCAAGTAATACCTTTTCTTTCTTTTTAAAACCCCTAGTTTTTGCAATAACCTGTTCAAGATTATCTGTAATAAAAGCATAACCGGATTCACGTCTTAAATTTAAAGGACTAAATTTAGTGTTCTGTGCATTAATTTGTAATGTTTCTACTCCAAAAGGACCTGTACACTCAAATTCTTCAGGAATTTGATAAACCTTATTTACATTAGATGCATCAATATAATAATTATCTAACAACAAAACTTTACTACCATCAGCAGCATGATAAATAAACCTTATGTAGCAAGGTTTATTTACTTTTACAAACACTTGCATAGTCTCGCCTTCAGTGTAAATAAGATTTTCATCTCCATGATTTGTCCAAGATTCAACAATGAGTTGGCTTGCTGCAACATCATCCTTTGTAAATACTTTTAATTCGGAATAAGCTTCTTCAAAATTATCAGGTTTTATCGGGATATTGTTTTGAGAGAGTTTACTTAATGCCATAGCACCTTCCATACTGGCTAATGCTTTACCTGTAGTAATTTCACGAAGTATTGAGATTACTCGCAGCTTTTCGCCTTCTTCCCAAAATGTCCCGGTAATCATATACAAAGGTTTCTTTGTTTCTTCTGCTTCTTTAAAAGGGTTTATATCTGCATAATAATTTTCTGAAGATGCAGTAGTAATCGGGTAATCTGCAACATCTACTAACATTTTTTCGAATATCATACCCCATCGCTTAGAAAACTGGCTAGTCATTTTTGAATCCTGATAGGTAAAGTTAGCAAGCTTAATTGGGCGTTTAGGTTTTTTAGTTTGTAGCTGATATCCTTTAGCCATCATAAACGCCAAATCGTTGATTTGAAGATCTTCACTTTTTTGAATGTCAGCAATAGCATCATTAACTGTGTATTTATAGGTATTTACTTCGCTAATAGCTGTTTCAATTTCAGGGACTGACCCTCCATCTAGTGCGATAATTAAAGTATAAGCTTCTTCGATTTCACGAAATAGAGGTAGGGTTTCAAAGTAATTTTTTAAAGCATTCTGGTGGTCGTTTTTAAAATGAAATTTTGATGCAGCTTCCACTTTTCGTCCAATAGTTTCTTTATTTTTATTTATTTGATTTTTGTACGATGCTACCAAAGTTGGCTTATGTGCATAAGCTATCGCAAAAGCTTCTTTCTTCTTTTTATCGTAATAAGTTTCAGATTGTAACCCTGTGATGTTTACTTTAGAATAAGAAGCACTAGTTTTTTTGAAATATTCGTGCGTTTGTGCATTGATGTTAGTGATATTCAGCGTACCGATACTTTTTATAGTTACATTAATAGATTCTACTAACTGGATGCGCGCATATTCTAGTAATTCTTCTTGTACCTGGTCTGAAACAGAAGGAGAAACGCCCCTTTCAGAGTTAAAACCTACTACATAAGTTGATTTCGGATACATAGATACCCTATCTTCATAGTTAGTCCAAGAAGGTTTTTGAGCTGATAAGTTTATTGCATAAAGCAGCCCTATAACTAAGTTCAGGTAAAGAAGATAATTTCTGTGGGATATCATATAACTGAAATTTTTGTTTAGGCTAAAAGTGAATTCTAGCTTTTACTTTGAAAAATGAATATAATCGGCTTTTTCAAAAAATCTTGATGATTATAGACAAGCCTTTAACAGGCATAATAGACGAAAAATTACTATTAAAGTTCGCAAAATTCATTTTTGGTTTGAATTTTCACGCAACAATTCCGGTATTTTTTTATTTATTAACTATCTCTGTATGCTTGTAAATTTAGATATAGGATTTTTTTTACAGATGAAATACAGTGGATTAAAAAAATATGACTTTTTAATTTATCAAACTTCAGATCTCTCAATCTAACATATTTTTTAAAGTAATTGATATGCGTTTTTTAGGCAATGTACTTGCAACAATAGTAGGACTTTTTCTTTTTTTCTTTTTGTTTATTTTCTTATCAGTCGCACTGGTTTCTAGCTTTTCAACACAAAGCCAAGAAGTAGTAAAAGTTGCTAGAAATTCTGTATTAAAACTCACTTTGAACAAACCTTTTAAAGAGCGTATCACAGAAGAAAATCCTTTTGAAGACTTAGATGTTTTGCCAGCAGTTAGTAATGTTGCGATCGGATTAATTGATTTAAAAAATGAGATTGAAAATGCAAAGCTAGACCCTAATATTAGCGGTATATATTTAGAAATCAGTATTTTATCAGCAGGCTTTGCTACATTAGAAGAATTGAGAAACTCATTGCTCGATTTTAAAAGTTCAGGTAAATTTATTGTTGCTTACGGAGAGTTTTTTACTGAGGGCGCATACTATTTGGCCTCAGTTGCCGATGAAATTTATCTTAATCCGGTAGGAATTTTAGAGTTTGATGGATTAAGTACTGAAGTAGTTTACCTTAAGGAATTTCTTAATAATATAGGAATTGAGCCTGAAGTGTTTAGAGTAGGAGAGTATAAAAGTGCTGTTGAACCCTTTCTCAGAAATGATATGAGTCCTGAAAATCGCTTTCAGATACAAACCTATCTCAATGGTTTACTACAACATTATTTACAGGAAATAGCAGAGGAAAGAAATATAGCAGTTGGAGACTTAGCTACTATTTCTGAAAATGCATTGATACGTACACCGGCAGATGCACTTACAAGAAATTTAATAACGGATACACTTTACTACGATCAAGTTATTGAGGTTTTAAAAGAGAGGTCGGGATTGAGTACCGAAGACCAACTAAGCCTTATTTCTTATAGCCAGTATAAAAAATCAGAGAGATATAACCGTCAAGCGTATTCAGCCAATAAAGTAGCAGTGATTGTTGCTGAAGGGCAAATTATTTCAGGAGATGGTGCTGATGGATTCATGGGTGGAAATAAAATAGCGCAAGAAATTAGAAAGGCTAGGAAAAATGAAGACATAAAAGCGATAGTTTTGAGAATCAATTCGCCAGGAGGTAGTGCCTTAGCTTCAGATATAATGTGGAGAGAAGTAACACTTGCAGCAAAAGTAAAACCAATTATTGCATCATTTTCTGATGTAGCAGCTTCCGGAGGATACTATATGGCAATGGCTTGTGATACTATAGTTACTTACCCTAATTCTATCACTGGTTCAATTGGTATTTTTGCCCTGCTGTTTAATGCCGAAAGTCTTTTAACCAACAAATTAGGGATGCATTTTGAAACAGTAAGTACAGGAGAACTCTCCAACCTTGCCAGCCCCACAAAACGTTTTTCTGAAGCAGAGAGAAAACTATTACAACAAAATGTCGAGAAAGGATATAAAACTTTTATAGGTAAGGCAGCAGAAGGTAGAGACTTACCTTTAGATAGCTTAAGAAGTCTTGCATCGGGTAGGGTTTGGACAGGGGCAGAGGCAATAGAGGTTGGTTTAGCTGATATTGAGGGAGGACTCGATACTGCTATAGAAATAGCAGCAAGCGCTGCTGGAGTAGAATCAGATTATATGGTTAGGTATTATCCTAAAAAGAAAGATTTTCTCAGTGAGCTATTAGATCGCCCCATTGAAAAAGTTAGTTATTTACTTGGCAATGAGGAAAACGAGCTACTGCAACCAATTGTGGAAAAGTTGAAAATGATTAATGCCCTAGAAGGTGCTCAAGCACTTTTACCTTTCGAAGTTATTAAGATCGAATAGTGATATTTTAAATAAAAAGGAAGTATAAAAAAGTAATGCCTTTTAGATAAAGATTGATTTTATCTACAATAATCATTATCAGCTCTAAAATATCTCGTGCCGTTAAGGAATAAACCTTCTTCATTTAACTCTGTTGTGTAAGTCTTGGAATTACCATTATTGAAATTCAACACTAAAGTACCTGTGTTGCCTTTTCCATGTGCTTGCCATCTGCCAGAAAAATTACCATCTGCCACCACCGATCCATTACCAAAACTTCCAGAATTATCGCTGTAAGCAAATGAGCCGTCACTACACAAATAAATATTGATTTTCATATAAAAACCTGTACTAGACTTCATGTAGGTGAGCTTTCTTCCTTTCATATAAACTCCCCAATCGGCAACACTTCCACTTTCATCAGTAGCGATTTGAGGAGGAGAAAAACGGAGATTTTTTGCAAAGCTTTCTATTTGTTGTTGAAAATTTGAGTTATAGTCTGTAGAAGCGGCTACACCTATTACAAATGCCCCTATCTGGTAAGAGGAAAGCCTACCAATAGCATAGCCTAGTGCTTGTATACCGTTAAAAGGACCTTCAAGTGCTAAGGAAATTCCATCCTGATTAAAATTATTGATTCTGCCTTTTGGTATTAGACGAGTATTACCTTCTACTAAACCTTGTTGTGCTAAAGATTGCAGATCAGCTATACTTTTAGATTTATCATCAGGCACAAGTAAAATAATGTATTTTTGATCAGGAGATACAAAAAATAAAACGCCATCAACCATTTGTGAATTCCATCCTGAAGGGCTGAGGTAACTTACTCCCCATTCAGCTTGCGTTTGCATCCCATCTATTTGGTTATCACCACTTTCCGGTAAATTATTGAAATTTTGTTGAGAACTAGTTCCATTCTTTTGAAAAATAAAGGTCTGACCTTCGCTACTTATGGTGAGTTGATTTTCTTTTAGAAAACCCGAAAATGATATACTTTGTCCGAAGTAATTATAAGTTCCTGAAATGTTGTTACCATTGAAAATATTAGCTTGTAACACAAAATTACCTTCATTACTGCTTATGTTACCACTTACCTTGTCATGCTCATCAGCATTGAGGGTTAGATTTATTTGTCCGTTAGTATAATTACCACTGAAATCAGTTTTTTGCGCATATAGGCTACTTTTTATAAGAACTATGAAGAATAGGAAAAGAAAAATGGGTTTCATGAGAAGTATTTCAAAGTAAATATCTTTAAATTAATGATTTTAAGTACGATAGGCAACTACTATGGTTTGTTAAGAATTGATAATGGAGGCAATAATGTTTTCGACTGATGTAGAAATATTTTGGTTTAACTTGAAGCTTCAATAGCATTTCAAATGCTTAACCTCATCTAGGAAGATACATTGACAAAAGCGTCAGAAACCATATTAGAACTTACGCAAATACCTCATTTAACTTTGTTCTGTGTCTCACAGAACAATAATAAAATCGGTTTGTGTGACAAAAACCGAGGATAATTATGTAAATTTTGTGAAAGTGCGTAAGTCCTACATATTTAATAAATGCCTTTACAGTCTATTTCTGGAGAACCAAACGTAATGTAAAGAGTTGAAAAATTATTGATTATCAATGCTTTGATTGACTAAAACCTTTTAAACCCTTGAATCCTTTTCTTCTACTCTTTCTCTTTTAAGATTATTTCTTCTTGTGGCTTTAGAGGAACATTTTCTAATTGTTTGGGAAGTGTATCTTCTTTTTTACCTTTTTTATTCTTCTTTTTCTTTTTAAAAAACGTGTCAAAACTTCGGGTATGCATCACACTTAGTCCTGAAGTAGAGTTATTTTCAATACCTGTGTTAAATGAATTATCATTACTTTTTCGATACATTTTCACTCTTAGGTTGCCAGAAGGTGTTAGTAAGTATTCCAATGTAATATCACCGAGAATACTAGATGCATCAGTTTGATTTTGCTGGTTAGTAAAATCACCTGCTCTAGTTACACGTAGTCGTCCATCTAAAAAATTGTAAGATAATCGTAACTGAAAAGCATTTAATGCATCAGTATCCAAGCCACCCAAGTCAAAATCAATTTCTAGATTTTCATCTACTTGGGATACCCAATAACTCAACTGGTTAGCTAATAATTCACTTACTCCAATTGCATCAGAGTTAGAAATTCCGGCAAATCTGTTTTCAGGAGAAAGCTTTCTCAATACAATTAGACTAAAAACTTGCCTGTTTAACTCTTGCTCATCGTTTTTAATTCTTTGCTTAAATGCAGCTACATAACTTTCAAGCGAAAGGCTAAATCCACCCGCCGCAATAGTTGCCGGATAGTTTCTAATGGCTATATCAAAGTTAATATCTGGTTGTAATAATTCCCCTTGCAAATCTAATATAACATCAACCGGGTAACGTTTGCGAGTTTCAGGTTGGTTAACTATGCTGCTATCTGCATCGATTAAAGGTGAAAGAGAGGCAAGTTGTGTATAAGTAGCTTGTACATCCATTTGGCCTCGATAAGGATCGCCTGTCCATATAATATGAGAACCAGATTCAATATTAAATTTTTTATCAATAATATTTAG